>NZ_WHIZ01000034.1:0-20755 GCF_009372125.1 Thermococcus sp. 101 C5 | reverse complement strand
GTTAGTTTGTTGTACCTGATTTTGGGGAACAGCTTCATTTCTTCGATTAGGACTCTGTAAGCGTGCTTGTAAACTCCGTTAAAGTGCAAGTGTGCTAGTATTGCGAAGGTTATTAGGTCGTAGAGGCTGATTATTTCCCTGTGAGTGTTTTTCGGGTAGTGTTTGCTGATTATCGGGTAGATTTCGGATTTTATGATCAGGATTTCCCTCTGAAAACTCAATACAACCACCAATCAACCAAAAAACTTAAGTACTTATAACCCTAACGATCTAATGGGAACTAGGGTAGGAGGTTGTTTTATGTATAGACCCGTTGGGAATGATGGAGATAGAGTTAATAAAAGAAAAAGTAGATACAAAACGATTCCTCTACATCCAGACACATACCTCCTTCTAAAGAGGGAAAAGGAAAAACTTCAGAAAAATTTTGGACGAGAACTCAGTTGGGATGAACTAATATTTCTTCTCTTCGAGAGCTCAAAAAGATGCTAGTCCACGACGAATAACCCAGCATACCTTCGTTTTTTCTTAATTTTAGAGAATCCTTTCCACGGGTTAGATTAGGTTACAGTTAAGAAAACAAGAACAAATTTAAAAAGGAAAGGACTTCACTGCTGTGGGCAGACGTCCTTCTCTGTCGGTGGGTTTGGATCAAGGCCTTTTCTTTGTCTTATCTGCCTTATGATGTTTATAGCAAGTTCGTTTGGAACTCTCTTGAAGCCAGCGTGCTCTGTGCTCCACAGTGCTCTACCGCTTGTTGCACCTCTAATTGCTCCAGCGAATCCGAACATCTCAGCAACTGGAGCCTCTGCAATGATTATCATTACTTCACCTTCTTGCCTCATGTCAACAAGCTGTCCTCTTCTCTGGTTAAGCTCTCTGCTGACTGCACCCATGTATTCGTATGGAACGTTAATGATGACCTTCTGGTATGGCTCATAGAGCACTGGGTTAGCCTTCATCATTGCACAGTGTATAGCGGTTCTAATTGCTGGGTAGATCTGGGCCGGACCTCTGTGGACGTTGTCCTCGTGAATCTTTGCATCCACGAGTCTAACTATAACCTTCATTACTGGCTCTTTTGCGAGCGGTCCCTCGTCCATAGCCTGGTGGAAACCATCTACGAGGAGATCCATGACTTCGTTGAGGTACTGGATACCCTTGGTGTTGTCGAAGAACATGTTTCCGTTGTAGACATCGACGATGCCCTTGGCAACTTCGTAGTCCATACCGAGCTCAGCAAGCTTCTTTGCAACAGCCTTTGGATCCTTTGGTCTTCCTTCCGGTATTTCGCCTTCTCTAATTGCTTGGTAGATCTCATCTGGCATTGGCTCAACAACAATGTAGAACCTGTTGTGCTTGTTTGGTGACTTGCCCTCGACTATGGGGCTGGCCTTGCTTATGCTCTCGCGGTAGACCACTATGGGCTCCGACACATCAACGTCGATTCCCCAGTCCTCCTTGAGCTTGTAGAGCTTGACCTCAAGGTGGAGCTCACCCATACCACTTAGGAGGTGCTGGCCAGTCTCCTCGTCGATTTTAACGTGAAGTGTTGGATCTTCCTTGGCGAGCTGTCTGAGAGCTTCGATAAGCCTTGGTAAGTCTTTAATGTTCTTTGCTTCAATAGCCACTGTAACGACGGGCTCACTTGTGTAGTGAAGTGCCTCGAATGGCTCGATTTGCTCCTCGCTAACTGTTTCACCAGCCATTGCATCTCTCAAACCTGTCACAGCAACTATGTTACCTGCTGGGACTGCCTCCATGTTGATTCTCTCTGGCCCCATATAGATACCAACTTGCTGGATTCTTGCTTTCCTCTTTGCGGTGACGAGGTAAACCTCTTGACCCGTCTTTACGGTACCGCTCCATACTCTACCGGTTGCAACTTCACCGGCGTGCTTGTCAATAATGATCTTTGTAACAACCATGGCCATCTTTCCATTTGGATCACAGTTAAGCATCGCCTGACCAATCTCGCTCTCGATGTCTCCTCTCCAAAGGTGCGGAATTCTGTACTTCTGGGCTTGTAGTGGATTTGGAAGGTGTCTGACTACCATGTCCAAAACAACCACGTGAAGCGGAGCCTTCTTTCTAAGGGTCTTAAGGTCACCAGCGTTTGTTAAGTCAATAATGTCCTTGAATGAGACACCGGTACTCTTCATGTAGGGGACGCTGAGTGCCCAGTTGTAGTAAGCTGAACCAAAAGCAACGCTACCATCCTCAACTTTAACAAGCCACTTGTCCTTAAACTCTGGAGGAGCGTACCTCCTGATCAAGCGGTTTACGTCGGTAATTACTTTAACGAACCTCTCCTGCATCTGCTGTGGTGTAAGCTTGAGCTCCTTAATGAGTCTGTCAACCTTGTTTATGAAAAGAACTGGCTTAACGTACTCCCTCAAAGCCTGCCTGAGAACAGTCTCCGTCTGGGGCATTACGCCCTCGACGGCATCCACAACGATTATTGCTCCATCTATGGCTCTCATTGCTCTTGTAACGTCACCACCGAAGTCAACGTGACCTGGAGTGTCAATGAGGTTGATTAGGTACTTCTGCCCCTCATACTCGTGAATCATTGAAACGTTAGCGGCGTTAATTGTAATACCTCTTGCCTGCTCCTGCTCATCAAAATCAAGCACGAGCTGCTTTCCTGCAAGCTCTTCGCTAATCATTCCCGCTCCAGCCAACAGGTTGTCACTCAATGTAGTCTTACCGTGGTCAATGTGAGCGGCAATACCCATATTTCTAATTCTCTCTGGTTGAGTCATCAATTGCTTGATTTCCTTAATCATCTCTTCCCTTTTTCCCATATCGCACCACCTAAAACATTGATCGTCAGTTCATCATTCACTTCAAAAGTCCAGTTATAAATCTTTCCATAACTATTTCCCGAACCTTCTGTGGCGTTTTTGATATTCTCTTATTATCCTCAAAAAGTCAATCTTCCTGAATTCGGGAAAATACACGTCAACAAAGAAAAGCTCGCTATAAGCAATCTGATAAAGAAGGAAATTGCTTATCCTTATCTCTCTCCCAGTCCTTATAACTATGTCAGGGTCAGACATATTGGGCACGTAAAGGTACCTTTTTAAGAGCTCCTCGTTTATTTCCTCTTTGCTCAGCTTTCCAGCTTGAACGTCTTCAACAATTCTCTTTATGGCATCTACAATCTCGCTCCTCCCACCATATGCAACGGCAATGTTTAGAATGTAGTTGTTGTATTTTCTCGTCGCTTTCTCAGCCTCCTCCGCCGCTTCCCTCACGTTCCTTGGCAACAGCTCTTTCCTGCCTAAGACATTGACCCTTATTCCATACTTGTGGACTCTTTCATCATGTACAAGTTCTTTGAACTTCTTTTCAAAGAGATTCATGAGCATTTCCACTTCTTCTTTGCTCCTCTTGAAGTTCTCGGTTGAGAAAGCGTAAACAGTCAGCGTCCTTATGCCCAGTTCCCTACACCATTCAAGGATTTCTTCCAGTTTTCTGGAGCCGAAGAGGTGGCCATACCACGGAGGTTTGTCCAAAAGCCTTGCCCACCTTCTGTTACCATCCATTATGATTGCCACGTGCTTGGGTATCTTTTCGGGCTGAGATTTAACCTTTTCAAAGAGATAGGACTCATACAGGTCATAAGCGGGTTTAAATAAAATATGAGGAATTTTGGATACAATCCTGTAGAGCATCTTCCTTCACTCAATCTTCTTTCTCTTTGCCATGTGCATTTCGGCAAGCTCAATATAAATCTCAGCATTCTTCTTTGTCATCTCTATTTCCTCTTCACTGAGCTGCCTCACAACTTTGCCCGGAACACCTACGACAAGGCTGTAGTCCGGGATCTCCTTCCCTGGAGGTATTAAAGCTCCAGCACCTATTATGACGTGGTTTCCAATCTTTGCACCATCCAACACCACAGCACCCATTCCGACGATAACGTAATTTCCAATCTTTGCCCCGTGAACAACTGCGTTGTGCCCTATTGTAACGTACTCCCCTATTATTGTGGGCATTCCATGGGAGGTGTGGATGCTAACATTGTCCTGAATGTTCGAACCCCTTCCAACGTATATCTGTTCTATGTCTCCCCTCAGAACTGCTGAAGGCCAAACGCTCGTTTTCTCCTCCAAAACGACGTCTCCAATTATGTAAGCGTTCTCATCCACAAAAGCCGTTTCGTGAATTTTAGGTTTCTTTCCATTTAGCTCGTAAATCACCATGACCATCACCGCTAATGGCTGGGTGAAACAACTTATAAACTTTAACGCCATAAAAGATATGTGGGGGAACGCTAATGAGATACAGAAAAGGTGCCAGTGCCGAGAGAGAGCTCATAAAGATGCTTGAAAAAGAAGGATTTGCCGTTGTTAGGTCAGCAGGAAGCAAAAAAGTCGATATTGTTGCGGGAAATGGTAAGCTTTACCTCTGCATTGAGGTTAAAACCACGAGGAGCGATAAAATCTATTTAAGCGAGGAAGAGGTTGAGAAGGTAAAAAGCTTTGCCAACAGATTTGGAGGAAAGGGAATAGTTGCTATCAAATTCATAAACAATGGCTGGTATTTTTTTGATGCTGGAGAGCTAAAAAAGAGCGGGAAAAATTATGGCATAACACTACAAATGGCAAAGCATGAAGCCAACACCTTTGACGAAGTAATTGGTAAGCAAAAATCTTTATTTGAGGTGATTGAAGGTGGATAAAAGGGCCGTTGTCTTGATAACAATGCTTTTTTTGCTCTCTCTTTCAATAGTGAGCGCTCAGCCTTCCCTATTACTTGAGGTTGCTCAAAAGAGCTTCAAAGCTAAGCCTGGCGAAACAATCTTAGTTCCGGTTGTATTGAGTAACGTTGGCAACGAAACTGCAGAGAATGTGACCCTTTACGTCTCCGGGCCAGCGGTAGAGGGATTTCTCTATGGCTCGGAGTTCATAAAAAAGGTAGAACCCGGAGAAAAAATAGAGAAAACTCTACCAATATATATCGAAAATCCCAAAGCGGGAGTTTATGAGCTTAAAGTGGTTGCAAGGGTAGGAAAGATGCTTACTGAGGTTCCGATTTCATTAAGAGTTCTTACAAAAGTGAGCTATTCGATTGACATTGATGTAGAAGACAGATACCTTTTTGGAGAAGATGTCACCATAACGCTGAAGGTTTCTTCCTCCTCTAACGGGGTAATTTTCGGAGATGTTTCTTACGAAATCTACAGAGAAAACGTTTCAATTGCCGAGAAGTCCGTCCACAACATCTTTCTTTACCCAGAGTACCCGAAAAACAAATGGGAGTACGTGATATTCCTTCCCAAGCCCGGTGTGGGAAAATATACAATCCTTGTGAGAACCAACTTTGGGGGCCTTTCAAAAACGATTACAAAAAGCTTCGAAGTTTATCAAAGGAACCTGAGATACGAAACAAAATTCGAAAAGGGCATAATATACGTGAGGGTCTTAGATGAGGAAGGAAACGGAGTAGGAGGAATACCGGTAATAATAGAAGGCACCGAGCTGAAAACAGACTCATATGGAATGGCCTTTATCGAGGCAAAAGAGCCCGGAACTTATCACATAACTCTCAACCTCGATGGAAAAATAGTTGAAACATTTGTGGAGGTCAAAAAGCTCTTTATCACATATGAGCAGAGAAATGAAACACTTTTAGTCCATGTTAGAGATTCGGCAGGAAAAGGGATAGCAAGCGTCACCATAGAGGCCATAGGTCCACTTGGGAAAACCTACAGCGTGACAGATGAAAACGGGACAGCGTTGATAAACTTAAACGAAACCGGCTTCGGCAGCATCTCTTTAAAAGCCGAAAGCGACAGATATCTTGGGGCAGAAGCAATAATAGCCGTCAAAGAGCCCCAAAAACCAGAGACCCAAACTCCAACCCAAACTACGTCTACCCCAATAAACCAAACAACACCGATTCCTCCGGCAAAGCCAAAAGACTACGGAAACTTGCCCATAATCTTGGTTCTCTCTGCAGTACTCTTCGGGAGTACCTCTTATCTAGCACTTTTCAGACCGCTTAAATTCGAAGAACAGCTGGATAGATACTATTTTGTCAAGGTGAGGGCTCCAAGGATGAGAGAGCTCCAAAACTTCAGGTATGAAAAAGCCATAAACGCCGTGGAAGCAAGGGCAACAAAGGGAAGGGTAACAATAGAAGACGGCAAGGTAATATGGGAAATAGACAAGCTTGAACCCGGGGAAGAGGCGTTTTTGCAGGTCATTCTTTGAACTTTTACTTTTTCTTCCGAATGCTCCTCCTTAGGGCAAGATGGCAGATTCGGAAAATTTTTAAGGGTCAAAGTTTCATTAAGATAAGCATCTAAACGGAGGGGATAGAATGGTTAACTGGGAGCTTATGCAGAAGGTTATCGAGGCTCCGGGAGTTTCTGGATACGAGTTCATGGGAATCAGAGATGTTGTAATCGAAGCCCTTGAAGGTTACGTCGATGAGATCAAAGTGGACAAGCTTGGAAACGTCATAGCCCACAAGAAGGGCGACGGGCCAAGGGTAATGATAGCCGCCCACATGGACAAGATTGGTCTTATGGTCAACCACATAGATGAGAAAGGCTACCTGCACGTTGTCCCGGTTGGAGGAGTTGACCCAAGAACCCTTGTGGCACAAAGGGTTAGAATCTTCGGGGAAAATGGAGAGATCTATGGTGTCGTTGGACATATCCCACCCCACCTAACCAAGCCCGAAGAGAGAAACAAGGCGGCAGATTGGGATACAATAGTCATCGACATCGGAGCAGACTCCAAAGAAGAAGCGGAGAAAATGGGTGTAAAAGTAGGGACGATAATAGAATTCGCCCCGGCTTTTACAAGGCTTAATGAAAACCGCTTTGCCAGCCCGTATTTAGACGATAGAATATGCCTCTATGCCATGATAGAGGCGGCAAGAGCTTTAGAAGAGCACCAAGCAGATATATACTTCGTGGCAAGCGTCCAAGAAGAGGTTGGACTGAGAGGAGCGAGGGTGGCAAGCTATGCAATTGACCCAGAGATTGGAATAGCAATGGACGTTACCTTTGCCAAACAGCCCGGGGACAAAGGCAAAATAGTCCCAGAGCTCGGAAAAGGCCCAGTAATGGACGTTGGACCCAACATAAATCCAAAGATAAGGGCATTTGCTGATGAGGTTGCCAAGAAATATGAGATACCTCTCCAAGTGGAGCCAAGCCCAAGACCAACCGGAACAGACGCAAACATCATGCAGATAAACCGCGAAGGAGTAGCGACAGCAGTCCTTTCGATTCCAATAAAATACATGCACTCACAGGTAGAGCTTACCGACGCGAGGGACGTTGATAATACAATAAAGCTTGCAAAACACCTGCTGGAAGAACTCAGGCCAATGGACTTAACTCCATGAAAAACCTTATCTTTTCTTATTCCCTAATTATTCTTGGTGTTATGTGTGAAGAAAGGGGAAATCGAATATAAAGCAGAGCTAATTGAAAAGAGCATTCATACCATAAAGAGCTCGCTCCCAAAAACTCAGGAAAGATTTTCAAATATGGGCCTTGCCAAAGATGGGATATACAAGCAGCTTGAATTTGCAATCCAGAACCTCCTCGATGCTCTCAATGAAGTCGCCTCCAGCTTAGAGCTCGGAGCCGTAAGCTATCAAGGAATAGTTGAGAAGCTGCATGAAGAAAATATTATTGACGATGAGCTAAAGGAGAAGCTCGATTTCTTAGTCCAGCTGAGAGAAGTGTTGATTTACAACTACGACATCCTTAACGATGAGATAGCCTTTAGAAACATGGAAGAGTACCTTCAGTTCCTTGAAGAGGGTTTGAAATTCCTCAGGTCTTTTCTGGAGGGTGAAGAGTGAAGATAGGAATCCTCCCATTGGTAGTAAAAAAGGTTGAGGAAGACGTTCTAAAGGAAGTTGCCGACTATATCAGAGAATTCTACTCAAAATTCGGATTTGAGGTGGAAGTTTTACCCCCTCTAACTGCAGGTGACCTTTTCTTCTCATACAACCCACTTAGAGGCCAGTACCTTGGAAGGTTCTTCCTTGTGAAGGTTGCAGAGCATAGGAGCGGCTTTTCAGCAGTTTTAGGGATCACAGATGCCGACCTCTATGAGGAGGACATGAACTTTATTTTTGGGCTTGCCAGTCCTCACTTAAAGGCCGCCATAATATCACTGACAAGGCTGAGGCCGGAATTGTATAACGAAAAAGACGGAGAAGTTTTAAAAGAAAGGGCTATAAAGGAGGCAATGCACGAGCTTGGGCATGTCTTTGGGCTCGGCCATTGCGAAAACTCCCGCTGTGTAATGCACTTTTCGAATTCGATAATCGACACTGATTATAAAGGAAAAGACTACTGCGAAAGATGCTTGAATAAGCTAAAAAGAAACCTGGAGGGAATAGAATGATCGAGATTGAGCTCAAAGGATATGCAGATGATAAAGTATTCGAAAGGGTTAGGGAGACCTTTGAGTTTATGAGAAAGGAAATACACGAGGACATCTATTTCAATCACCCGTGCAGAGATTTTGCAGAGACGGATGAAGCACTAAGGATAAGGATAAAACGCTTCAACGGCCATTACGAGGCGTTTCTCACGTACAAAGGACCAAAACTTGACGAGCTTTCAAAAACCCGGAAGGAAATAGAGGTCAGAGTTGACGATGTTGACACATATCTTGAACTTTTAAGGCTTCTCGGCTTTAAAGAAGTCCTCACGGTGGAAAAAATCAGAGAAAAATACTATGTGGAAAAAGGGGTTACTATAACGTTGGACATAGTTGAGGGACTCGGAAAGTTCGTCGAGATAGAGAAACTCGCAAAGGACGAAAAAGAGGTAGAAAGGGAAGTTCCGAGGCTCATGGAAATCTTAAAGTCTCTCGGGGTTAAAAAGTTCGAGAGAAAGTCTTACCTTGAGTTATTGCTGGAAAAGCTCAGCTCTTCAGCAGGGCATTGAGAGCTTCTATAAGTTCTTCATCACTTAGGGCAGCTTTTTGGAGGAGTCCTTTCCTTTTTAATTCCGCCCCTATTTTCACGCTGACCGGTATTTTAATGCCGAGCTTTCTTAAGTAATCAGCCTCCTCAAAAACCTCTCTCGGTTTTCCTTCCATCACAACCTCTCCCCTGTCGAGGACTATTATCCTGTCCGCGAAATCAAATAGATACTCAGTGTTGTGCTCAACCAGAACTATTGTAATGCCCTGTTCCTTGTTTAGAAGAGTTATCAGGCTTAAAACCTGCTCCCTGCCAATGGGGTCCAGTTGAGATGTGGGCTCATCGAGCACCAAGACCTCGGGCTTAACCGCTAAGACGCTCGCTATCACAAGCCTCTGCTTCTGTCCCCCGCTTAGATTCGGGGGAAATTCCTTTTCAAGCCCCTCAAGCCCCGTAATTTTCAACGCCCAGTGAATTCTCCGCTTTATCTCTTCCGCATCCAGACCAAGATTTTCAAGGGCAAAGGCCACTTCTTCCTCAACGGTCATGTTGAAGAGCTGGGAGTCGGGATTCTGAAGAACAAGTCCCACAATCTTCGAAAGTTCTGCCACACTGGCCTCTCTAGTGTTGTAGCCCTTAACAAAGACATTGCCCTCAAAGTCACCTCTTATCGAATGGGGGATTATACCATTGAAAGTTAAGCAGAGAGTAGATTTTCCGCTCCCGCTCGCCCCTAAAACACCCAAAAATTCCCCCTTCTTAACCCTAAAGCTGATGTCCCTGAGGGAATACTCCTTCGCTCCAGCGTATTTAAAGCTCAGCTCTTCCACTCTTATCATTTGCTACTCCCTCTCCACGATTCTCGGCACCATTAGGAGGACACCAAATATGAACACGAGGGTTGAGAATATTTCCAACCTTCCTATCCACATGTGAAGGATAAGGAGAATCTTAACGTCCAGCGGCAGTCCTGGAGATGTTATTCCCACGCTTAGACCAACGTTTCCTTGAGCAGAGGAAACTTCAAAGAAAGCATCTGCCAAGCCAGTTCCAAGCCTAAACATGATCCATACAGTCCCAATTAGCAAGAGAGCAATGTAAGTCATCGTAAAGCCCAAGACCTCCTGTAAATCTTCTTCCGTAAAGGTATAATCGCCAATTTTTCTTTTTATGACCGCGCCCTTGGGAAGGATGGCCTGTTGAATAGTCCACTTTAATGTCTGAAACGTCAGGGTTACACGGATAAGCTTTATACCTCCAGCCGTACTTCCAGCACCACCCCCAACTACCATCAGAAAGCCTATGAGGAGCTTTGCCAGTTCTGGATACTGGGATAAATCCGAGATGGAAAAACCGGTACACGTTATTGCAGACACTGCATGGAACACGGCTTCCCTAAAAGATTCTCCAAGTGAAAACCCATTGTAAATCATAAGCCCATATCCAATGAGCGCTATAACAGGTGCTAAAAAGAAGAACATGTACTTAACCTGAATATCCCTAAAGAAGGGCACAAGGGATCTCTCCTTAAACATCTTATAGTGGACGGTAAAGTTTGTTGCGCCCATTATCATAAGGAAAATTGTAACCGCCTCTATGCTGAGGCTGTTGAAAAACCCTATGCTCAAGTCATACGAGCTCATACCACCGGTTCCAAGGCCGGTCATTGAGTGTATCACAGCATCGAAAAGCTCCATACCGTTTATATAGTACAGGTAAACGCCCACAACTGTTAGAACAGCATATATCTGAAAGATTATCTTTGAAGTATTTGCCAAGTTTGGGAGAATTCTCTCGCTTCTCGCTTCTGCTTTGTAAAGTCTCGCCGCGGCAACTCCAGGACGGATTAAAACTGTTAAAGCAACCAATACTATACCAATTCCACCGAGCCACTGCATCCAAGCCCTCCAGAAGAGGATTATACGGGGGTAGCTTTCGAGATTGCGCATCATGGTCAGCCCTGTTCCAGTCCAAGCAGACATACTCTCAAAATAAGAGTCAACAAAACTCATACCCGCTATCCTCATAAACGGAACCACACTTACAAAGGATGCAAAGAGCCATACAAAAGCTGCCGAAACCATAGCCTGCCTCAAATTTACATCTTCTATGTGTTCAGAATGTCTGCCAAGCCATGCGCCAAGGAGGATACATGCCAAACCGGGAAAAACAAAGTAGTAGATATACCCCATCTCTTCCGTGTAAATCCACGTAATTAAGACTGGGATTAGGTAAGCAACACCTATACCTTGAAGAAGTGCCCCTATAAGGGTTCTTATGACAAAGATATCATCGGCGATGTTGATGTACTTCCGAAGCTCTAGCATTGGGTCACCACATTTTTTAAGGAGAATAGGGCGTTAAAAAATTTTCGAGAAATCAGACAACTTTTTTAAAAACAAAACAGAGATTGAACTTAGGTGGTAGAAATGGACGACAAAGTTGAAAAGCTCATCAAAGCAGGAGAAATCGCGAAAAAGATTAAAGAAGAAGTTCTAAAGCTAATAAAACCCGGAGCATCACTTTATGAGATAGCCGAGTTTGTTGAAAACCGAACAATAGAGCTTGGAGGAAAACCTGCTTTTCCGTGCAACCTCTCAATAAACGAGATTGCTGCCCACTACACTCCATATATTGGGGATAAGACTGTTCTCCATGAGGGAGATTACCTAAAAGTTGATTTGGGCGTTCACGTTGATGGTTATATAGCGGATACGGCTTTTACAGTGAGAGTGGGAATGGAAGATGACGAGCTAATCGAAGCCTCAAGAGAAGCGCTCGAAAACGCGATAAGCGTCGTTAGAGCGGGAGTAAAAATAAATGAAATCGGGAAAATCATAGAAGAAACGATAAGGAAACATGGGTTTAATCCAATAGTCAACCTCAGCGGGCATGTAATAGAGAGGTATAAGCTTCACACCGGCATTTCAATCCCAAACATTTACAGACCACACGATAACTATGAGCTCAAAGAAGGGGACGTTGTAGCGATAGAGCCCTTCGCAACCACAGGGGGTGGGCAGGTAATAGAAGTACCACCCACTCTTATATACATGTACGTTAGGGACAGACCTGTTAGATTACCACAGGCAAGAACCCTTTTGAACTATATCAAAAAGAACTTCTCCACCTTGCCATTTGCATATCGCTGGGTTCAAAACCTCATGCCAGAGGCACAGCTGAAACTGGCATTAATGCAACTTGAAAAAGCTGGAGCACTTTATGGTTATCCCATCCTGAAGGAGATAAGAGGAGGACTCGTTTCCCAGGCAGAACATACGGTAATAGTTGAAAAGGACGGAGCCCTTGTGATTACATAGCTCAGCTTCGCTTTGCTTTTTAAGTTTCTCTCTGTTAGAAGCCACCACGGTAAAATCGGTTAATAATGAGATTGACGGAAAAGAAGTAAAGCTGTGACTCTTTTTCCTTTTTATTTACTCGGCTATTGGCGCCGGGGCGGGGATTTGAACCCCGGCGGGCAAACGCCCAGTGGATCTCGAGTCCACCGCCTTCCCTGGCTAGGCTACCCCGGCGCTCGGTCTTTAGTAAAAGAGCTCAACTTATAAACCTTGCTGGTCAGACAAGTATTTTTGAAATCATTGACCTCAAACCAAAAAGCGAACAGAAAAAAAATAGAAAAATAAAATCTCGAAATTCATTTTTCAACATCAACTCTTTCCTTTAGAATCCCAATTCCTTCTATCCATCCCTCAACAACATCTCCGGGCTTTAACAAGTCAACACCTTCTGGAGTTCCCGTAGCAATGATGTCTCCTGGCTCGAGTGTCATAATTTTGGATACGTACTCAATTATCTCGTCTATCCTGAATATCATCCTGCTCGTCCTAGAAAGCTGTCTAACTTCCCCGTTAACCTTCAAGCCTATTTCTAAATCACTCGGATCGAGCTCGTCTTTTCCGACGATTCTTGGTCCCACGGGAGTAAATGTGTCAAATCCTTTAGCAACAGCCCACGGCAAGCCCTTCTTTATGGCTTCGGTGATGATGTCCCTCGCCGTGATATCCAGGAGCACCGTATAGCCGAGAATGTAATCAAAGGCTTCCTCCCTTGGGATGTTCTTTCCTCTCTTCCCTATGATCACACCAAGCTCCACTTCGTGGTGAACCTCTTTGCTCAGCTTTGGAATAATAATTGTCTCATCCGGGCCTATAAGTGATGAGGGTGGCTTTAGGAATATGATTGGCTTCTCAGGAGCGTTTTCCTTTGGCTCGTTTGGAGCCAAGTAGTTCTTGCCCAGTCCTATTATCTTGGTGGGCTTAACTTCATACACAGTATCTCCAAATGGAAGTCTAACCACCATTTTTATCACCTAAAAATTATGAAAAATGTCAGAGCAAGTTGAGTTCCTTAAGTCTTCTTTCGAGCTCTTTCAGCCCTTCTTCGTCCAAGGATTCGAGGGGGCTTCTGAGGTCGCCAAAGTCCATTCCTCTGAGCTTCAGTGCTCCCTTGACACCTGACATGTACGGGAAGCCTTTTTGAAGGGCTGATCTGATCTTCAGGACTCTGTCCTGAATCTCTTTTGCCTTTGCTAGGTTCCCTTTCTTGAACTCCTCATAAAGTTGCACTACTATTTCGGGGAATACGTTAGCAACTGCCGAAACTGCACCGTTTGCTCCAAGGGTTAGGTGGGTGTATATCAGTGCATCACTTCCGCTGAAGAATATAAAGTCAGGTCTCTTCTCCCTGACTGCTGAAATTGCGTCGTAGAACCAGATAACATCCTTTGAGCTGTCTTTTATACCGACTATGTTTGGAACTTCTGCCAACTTCAGCAGTGTGTTCACATCAATTTTTACCCCTGTTCTTGGAGGAATGTGATAGATTATGACCGGTATTTCAACGCTCTCAGCAACTTTCTTGTAGTGCTTTATGATACCATTTTGAGTAAGTGGGTAATAGTAGGGGGTTACGACATGGAGTGCATCTGCTCCAACTTTTTCCGCATATTTGCTGAGCTCTACCGTTTCTTTTGTGCTTGTACATCCTGTTCCCACTATTACCGGGATTTTACCATTTACATACTCCACCGTGGTTTTTATCACTCTTTTCTTCTCTTCAAATGTCAGCAAAGGTCCTTCTCCATTGGTTCCAAGTGCAAATAAGCCATGAATCCCTCCCTTGATTAGGAAGTCCAAGTAATCTGTGAGCTTCTCTTCATCAACTTCATCGTTTTTAAAAGGGGTTATTCCAGGGGGAAAGATTCCCTCAAACTTCATCTTAATCACCTCACAACGTCATGGTGCCTCTGTCTCATTATCGTCTCAATCTCCTCCCTCGTCATGAACATTACATCTCCGGGTATTGTGTGGGCATAAGCTGCCATTGCAACTCCTAAGTTGAGCGCCTTTTCGACGTCTCCCGTTCTCAGGTACTCGTACACAAAACCTGCATCGAAAGCGTCTCCAGCTCCTATCCTATCGACTACCTCCAGCTCATATGGCTCTGCTCTGTAGATTTTTCCATCCTTGAGCGCCATTGCTCCCTCTGAGCCTAAGGTAAGAACAACAACTTCAGGGTTGTATCTCTCACCTAGCTCCATTATCATTTCCTCATAGCTTCCTGAGACCTTTAGGACGTTCCTCGCGTCGTCCTTTGTAACAAGCAAGATATCAACTTTTCCTAATATTGGATCAAGAGCCCTGAATGCCTCCTCTGGTGACCAGAGCTTGGATCTGTAATTAACGTCAAAGGATACCTTTGTACCAAACTCTTTTGCCTTGCTGATTCCAACTTCTACCGCTTTCTTACAGTTCTCACTAAGTGCAACGGTAATTCCAGTGGTATGAAAAGCATCGTAGTCTTTGAGAATCTCCCAGTTCACTTCATACGGATCAATGTTGGCTATAGCTGAGTTCTTTCTGTCGTATATGACCTGAGTTGGTCTGGGCTTCTTTCCAAACTCGATGAAGTATAATCCCACACGATAATCATCCGTCCAGATTACATGGGAGACGTCCACACCGTGCTCTCTGATTTTATTTGCGACGAACCTTCCGAGAGGGTTGTTTGTCAGCTTACTTATCCATGTCGCTCTTCCGCCGAGCCTTGCAAATGCAATAGCAAAGTTTGATTCTGTTCCTCCAATCCCAATTGCAAGTTCTTTGGCTTGTTCGATTCTTTCAAAGTTCTTTGTGGAAAATCTAATCATTGTTTCTCCAAAAGCCACAACAGAGGGTGCTTTTTCACTCATTTGAGTCACCTCCTTTTTTTCTTTTTTATAACGTCGAGAACTTCAGGATTTACAAGATAGGTAGGAATCTTTCCGCTTAAGACCTCGGCAACTCCTCTTGCAGCTTTTGTCTGTAACTCCTTTTGGCTTTCTTCAGAGTACCAAGCAACATGTGGGGTAATTATTACGTTATCAAACTTAAGAAGCGGACTATCCTTCGGAATGGGTTCAGCCTCCGTTACATCTAAGCCAGCGTACATTACTTTTCCCTGTTCTAGAGCTTTTACAAGGGCTTTTTCGTCAATTATTGGACCTCTAGCGGTGTTTACGATAATCACGTTGTCCTTCATGAGCTCAAATTCTTTGTCGCTGAGCAGATGATAAGTTTCATCAGTCAGGGGAACATGAATTGATATGAAGTCTGAATTCTTTAGTAATTCCTCCAAGCTGCTAACAAGCTTTACACCGTATTTTTCAGTAAGTTCTGGGCTTATATAGGGGTCATATGTGATTATGTTGACACCAAATGGCTTCATTTTTTCAGCCACTCTTCTGGCTAATTTTCCAAACCCAATCAATCCAAGAGTCTTTCCTTGAATTCTGAAGAGGGGCTTACCTACCTTATAGTCCCATGTGCCTGATTTGACAGCCTTATCATACAGGGTCAGTTTTCTCACACTTGCTAACAACAATGCTACTGTATGGTCAGAGACTTCTTCTATACAATAGTCGGGAACATTTACCACAAATATTCCTTTTTCTGTTGCTGCTTTTACGTCAACATTGTCAACTCCAATTCCATACCTTGCTATAACCTTACACTTTTCCAGCCCCTCAATAACTTCCCTTGTTATCTTTGCATACTGAACAATTAATCCATCTGCATCTCTACATACCTCGATTATTTCTTTCGGCGAAGCATATCTTAACTGAGCTGGTACGAGCTCTGCCCCAACTTTCTCAAGCTCTCTCCTCTCGTTCTCCAACGACTCATACTCATAGTCAGTTACGACTACCTTGAATTTCGCCATGTAAAACCCTCCAAATAAAGTTAAAGAAACTCAAAGAGGCTTAGGAAGTTCGACACCGTATTCTTTAGAAAGCTCCTCAAAACTCTTCCAGACCTCTAGGTCAATTGGTATGCCGTTCTTTGATCTCTCCTCTGCTATTCTCTCCTCAATTTCCCCCGGCAACAGAACTTCTTTGAACCCTTTTGCTGGCTTTGTTGACTTGATGGTGTTAACAACTCTCTGAACGTCTTCAATGAACTCCTCATACTCTCTGAACAGCGTTGGATTTATCGCCATTACAAAGAATCCTCCCTGGGTTGATGCATGAAGGACAACGTCTTTGTCGAACGTTCCGCCAATAAGGGGCACTGTCATCAGCGTAACAAGGAGAGAGAATCCATATCCTTTGTGAGCACCGAACGGGAGTAGTATTCCTTCAAATGCCTTCTTTGGATCTGTTGTTGGGTTTCCATCTTTGTCCAAGGCAAGCCCTGGAGCGAGTTCCTCTCCTCTAATCATTGCAACTTTTATCTTAAAGTGAGCGGTTGCACTTGTTGCTATATCAAGGACTATTGGCTTGTTCTTTGTTGGGAAGCCATAGCTTAGTGGGTTTGTACCAAAGACTCTCTCGGCTCCTCCCCATGGGGCTACCAAGGCAGGTCCATTTGCAAAGGCAAAACCAACAAGCTTGTTTTCTGCGAGTCTCTTAGTGTAATACGCAAGCATTCCAACGTGACCCAAATTCTTAGCTCCCACCAAACCAACTCCGGAACTTTTTGCTTTTTCAATAGCCATATCCATAGCTTTTTTCGCTACTACTTGCCCCAAGCCATTTCCTCCATCAAGCAGTGCTGAGACGGGAGTTTCCTTCACTATTGATACATTAGACTTAGCGTTTACTAGACCTTTCTTAATGCCCTCTATGTAGTAGGGAACTCTTATGACTCCGTGGGAATCAACTCCCCTTAAACTTGCCTCAACCAAGTGCTCTGAAACTATCTTGGCTTCTTCTTCCGGAACGCCAGCTTTAACAAAGACATTTACACAAAAGTTGTATAGGTCGTCCTTTCTAACTCTTATAGCTTCAGACTCCATTTACTTCACCCCCCCAAGTGCGTGAACAGGGATTAGGACGATCTCCGGAATGTAAGTTATCACAAGCAGGATTATGAAGTACAACACATAGATTGGAATAAGCTCTTTTACTAAGTCTTCGAGCTTTACCTTTGAAAGTGCTGAACCGAGGAGCAACACTGTCCCGACTGGTGGTGTGAGAAGACCTACAGTCAAGTTTACTGACATGACAACACCGAAATGGATTGGGTCTATTCCATAGGCTTTAGCAACAGGGAACAACAATGGAGCCAAAAGGTAAATGTTCGGTGTGAGGTCTATTATCATACCCATTATGAATAAGAAGACGTTGACTATGAAAAGGAATACATACTTGTTTGTTGTAATGCTCTGGAATAGTTGTACAATGAATTGCGGTACTTGAAGGACTGTTAGCACCCATGTAAGAACCATTGCCATCCCACAAACCAACAAGACAACACCGGTGCTCTCAGCTGCCCCAACCAAGGCTTCTTTATATTCTTTCCACTCCATCTTGTATACTAACTTCGCAATTACTGCTGCATATACTGCCGCAATTGCTCCACCCTCAGTTGGAGTAAATACACCAAATCTTATTCCACCAACAATAATTATAGGGAGGAGTATTGCCCAAATGGTTTTTCTGAGAACTGGTAGAAATGCTGGGGGTCTTCCTGCAGCCGGATAGTTCCTCTTCTTGGATATGAAATAAACGTATCCCATCAAACTTAGACCCATCAATATTCCAGGGACTATACCTCCGATAAATAAGTCCACAATTGATATTTGAGCAACAATACCAAGTATAATCATTGGAATGCTTGGTGGAATTACTGGACCAATAAGAGCCGCTGAAGTTGCTATGGCTGTTCCGAACTTCTTTCCGTAACCTGCTTTCTCCATTGCTGGGATTGTAAGGGAACCAATGGCTGCTGCATCAGCAACTGCTGAACCGCTTAAACCAGCCATAAGTATGTTTGCAACTACTGTTGCGTGAGCTAATCCTCCTCTTATACTACCAACAAAGTATTTGGCAAATTCGATTATATCCTCTACAATTCCAGACCTACTCATGATTTCCCCGGCTAACATGAAAAATGGAATTGCTAACAGTGTGTAAATCTGCATTCCCGTTATTACTCTACGCGCCATGACAAATGAAAGGTCTAAGTTGGGGAGATACAAATCAATTAACACTACAGCGATTAATCCCAGCACAAACGCTATTGGAACACTCAAGAGAGTTGCTATTATAAGCAGTGCAAGAAACACTACTAAGATGGTTATCGCATCAGCCAATGTTCTCACCTCCCTTGCCGAGCATATGGGCAACGGTCTCGATGGTCTTAAAGGCTGAAATTATTATCATAAACACAGAACCCACTAAAAGCGAGCCATATACCCAATTGTAAGAAAGATTTACAGTTGAAAGTGTCTGGGTGCGCCCGGACTCCAAAAGACGCAGTGACCCTTTAACGAGAACAGCCAAGATTCCGAATATTATACCCCAGTCGAGTAGGCGAATAATATCCCTTATTTTTCCAGAGGTCTTTTCTACAACCATTGTAAACGCTGGATGAGATTCCTTGTCAAGAACTTTGGCAGCAGCTATAATTGAGAGCCACACAAGCATAACCGTGGCAAGTTCGTTTAGTTGAGGTATTGTTTTGTGGAATCCATATCTAAGTACTACCTGTATAAACGTTCCCAGAGTAATTGGAATTAGAAGAACAACCAATATCCAATCTATAATTCTATGTATCTTTTCTCTTATGAGATTTATTGCTGAGAGTGACATGTTATCACCTCCTAATGAGTAATAAAGGAAAAAGATAACCAATGAGGAAAATGAAAACCAATGTCAAGGCTCAATTTGCATTGCTATATCATAGTACTTCTTGGCTTCCGGATACTTCTGGAAGAACTCCTCGTGTACAGGCTTCACTCTTTCAGCAAAAGCCTCTCTATCGACGTCATAGATAACTTCGGTGTTTGGATCTTCTTCGAGTTTCTTGAGGATAATCTGCTCCTCATCCCTAAGTCTCTGGTTAATGTACTGAATTGTGGCATATACTGCATCTTGAATTATATCTTGTCCGGTTTCGTCACCAAATTTCATTTCGCCAAGTTTTTTCCATACTCCTCCGTTGATCCAGAATTCACCTGGGTTAACAACGTGGTTTGTAAGAGAAATGTACTTAAGGTACTTGTACCAGCCAGCATAGTAGATTTGGTATATTGGTTGCCCGCCACCATCAACGGTTCCCGTTTCGAGAGCGGAGATTACTTCTCCAACAGGCATTGCGACTGGTTCAAATCCCATAGCTTTCACTGTTTTTATAATCCATTCTGACTCCCAGACTCTGTACTTTATGCCCTTTGCATCTTCGGGCGTTCTAACTGGTCTCACGTTGTTTCCGGCAACTCTCCATCCTCTGATAAACGAGCCGAGATATTTGACGTCATATTTTGACTCGACAAACTCGTGGTACATGTCAAAAGCCGGTCCGTTCATGAACTTATATGCTTGGTCCAGGCTCTTCCAGACGTATCCCAACTCAACCCAATCAACTTGTGGTGCCCATCTGCTCCATAGGTTTCCAGAAACACACATTTCGATTGTACCTTCAATGACACCCTCAATGAATTCCCTCTCTCCACCAAGTTGGCTTGCTGGGTATATTTCAACTTTTATCTTTCCTCCAGATCTGTATTCTACTATTGGCTTGAAGACCTTTTCGAGAGCCTCGTTGACGGGATGATTAGGGGCATAGTAGTTTGCGATCTTGATAACAAGTTCTGGTTGGGTTGTGGATTCTTTAGTCTCCTGAGCACTTTGAGTTTGGGTTTGTGTTTGGCTTGAAGAGCTTCCAATGCACCCACTAGCAACGACTGCTAGCCCTACTAACAACAACAAAGCAAAGCCCAGCATTTTTTTCTTCATATTGCATCACCGCGGCACAAAGCCTAACATGCGTACATAGGTGTTCATTGTTTTAAAAGATTTTAATGATTTTAAGGTTTTCTTATAAGATTTTAAATAAACCAGATATCAAACTTTCAAATATTTTTATCAAAGATGACATAAAAGCCAGCAGACAAGTTTAACTTAGTCGCTAACCTTAAAAGGCTATCTAATGTTGCCCAAAATTTAGAAAAGTCCAACAAAAACCCTTCCTGTCTATAACTAGTTTTAAAATTTTAAAAGCAATTGTTAAATACCTTTCAAAAAAATGGGCGTGTTTATAGTAACCTTTATTAGGGTTTTTGCTGAATTCTTTCGGGTGGTTGTCGTGATCCCCAGATGGGATCACAGACTCAAAGACCCTGAAAGCGTGGCATTCGCAATTCTTGACGTTTTAGCAGACTTCGAATCAGAAGGAAAGCTGAAGAACCTGCCAAAATCCAAAAAATTTCCAGTAAAAACAATACTGGCAATACTCCTCTTTAAACAATACTACAACCTACCTCTCAGAGACGCCCAGCACTACGGCAGAAAATTCTTCGGAGCAAACATTCACTACTCAACCCTCCACAACTGGGAGAA
>NZ_WHIZ01000033.1:0-20830 GCF_009372125.1 Thermococcus sp. 101 C5 | reverse complement strand
TAATGTGTTATGGTCTGAAAATCCTCCTCAGAGTCAAATACTGTTTAAATAACAGGGGGTGAAACTAAACACGCCCCGGTTTTTGAAAATGAGTTTTGTAATGCATACATAGCAAACCCCCATAAACCCGTCTATCAAACTGGTTTCTCCACGTCTAAAAATCAGAGCTTTTCAAAAAAGGGAAGTAGAAAAGCTATCCTAAATTCTATACTGCTATGTTGTCCTTGAGGTATTTGTATGCTATTAAAGAATACAGTGCAGTCCCTTTCCAGAGTACACTTTCATCTATGTCAAATTTTGGATGGTGGTGGGGATATACTATGCCCTTCTCTTCATTTCTAATTCCCAGGAAGATAAAGACTCCCGGGGCTTTTTGTAAGTAGAAGGCGAAATCCTCAGCTCCCATAGTGGGTTCAGCCTCTACAACCGGCCCTAAGGTTTGAGCAATTTTCATAGCGAATTCAGCAAGTTCCGGGTCGTTTACTGTTGGTGGATAAGGAGTTCTAAATAGCTCAACAGTCCCTTCACAGTCCCAAGCTTCTGAATAATGTTTCACGATTTTCTCTATTCTAGCCATTATTTTGTTTCTTAAGTCCATATCAAAGGTTCTGAGAGTGCCCTTTATCTCTACTACATCCGGAATAACATTATACCCATGACTTGCAGTGATAACGGGGGTAGTTATGACCGCTGGCAAGAATGGATTAACATACCTTGAAACTATTTTTTGGAGTGCGTTGTAGATATCGGCCGCGGGGTTTGTTGGATCATTTGCAAGATGCGGAGAGGCCGCATGACCACCTTTTCCTTTAATCCTTATTATGTATCCGTCGGAAGAAGCCATGATTGGCCCTTTCCTTGTGGCAATTACCCCAGATGGCAATTGAGCCCATACGTGTATTCCGAATATTGCGTCTACGTCGTCTAAGTACCCTTCTTCAACTATTTTCTTGGCGCCTGCTCCTCCTTCTTCCCCGGGTTGAAAGATTAGTTTTACAGTTCCCTCAAGCTGGTCTTTAATTTCAGCCAGTATTTTTGCCGCTCCGAGAAGCATTGCCGTGTGAGCATCGTGACCGCAAGCGTGCATCTTTCCAGGAATCTTTGACTTGTATGGAACGTCATTCTCCTCCTGAATTGGCAGGGCATCCATATCGGCCCTTAAGGCAACCGTTTTACCTTCTTTGCTCCCTCTCAAAATTCCAATAACACCAGTACCAGCAGTTCTGACGACTTCGTAACCAAGCTTTTTGAGCTCCTCCTCCACAATCTGAGAAGTCCTGACTTCTTCAAACCTGACTTCGGGATGCATGTGAAAATCCCTTCTCTTCTCAACAACACAAGACTCCAATTGTTTGGCAAGTTCTATAATCTTGTCTTCCATACCCCCATCCTCCTAAGAGGTTTATAAACAAAGACAAAAAAGTAGAAAAATCAAAGTCTAATTGGTGCTCCTGGTCCCAATGGGAGCCCTAAAAGGTACCAGACTATTGCCATCACTATCCACGTTACTAGGAACACCATGGAGTACAAGACAGTTCTTGAAATTATTGTACCAATGCCTACATCCTTCTTGTATACGCTTGCATAGCCGAGTATAACCGGGAAGTATGACATTAGTGGAGTAACTGCGTTAGTGCTTGAGTCACCAATCCTGTAGAGCAGCTGGGCCCACTCAGGGCTGTAGCCTAGGTAGTACATCATGGGTACAATAACTGGGGCCAGGAAAGCCCACTTGCTGGAACCGCTTGTAATAAATAAGTTAATGAATGTGGAGACGAATATTATTGCGATAAAGAGGCCAATTCCAGTGAATCCAGCGGACTTAAGGAAGTTCGCGAGCTTTATTGCAAGGATTGATGCCATGTTTGTGTGTGTAAAGGTGTAAATGAAGTTTGCTATGGGGAATACTATCACAATGTATGAAGCCATGGTCTTCATGCTTTCTACCATATAGTTGAGCATGTCGGAGGGCCTCTTAACTGTTCCAACGCTTTTTCCATAGACATATCCTCCAATTACGAAAAACAGGAACAGTATTGGAACTATGCCCCTAAGGAATGTGGAAGGCACGATTGTATTCTTAACAGGGTCCCTTAGTGGGCCGTTTGGAATTATGGTCAATAGGAACATTAGGAGGAAGTATCCTCCTGCAGCCAAAATTGCTTTCTTTAGTGCTTTCATATCTTTATCTGTAAGTGGGGTTAAGTATTCGGGTGGAACCTGAGCGTGCTCGTACTCCTCATCCCATCTGGCAAATCTTGGCATTGCGTATTTAACAGTAAATACTGTCCCGACTATGGTGAGTATAATGGTTGAAGCTACCATGAAATAGTAGTTTGCGGTTGGATATACATTATAGTTCGGGTCTACTATTTTTACAGCTGCATCTGTGATCCCCGCAAGCAGCACGTCAGTTCCTGCGATAAATATATTTGCAGTAAAACCTGCTGATGCTGCAACATAACCTAATATCAATCCAAAGATGGGGTCTTTTCTTCTAGAGTAGAAGAGTGCTGCCGAGAGTGGCGGAATTATTATCAAAGCTGCATCTGAAGCTAAATTTCCACAAATTCCCACAATAAATATTGCTGGGATTAGATATTTCTCTGGAACTCGGGTTAGAGTCTTCATGATTGCTGGGATAAATCCTGATCTTTCTGCAAATCCTGCTGCCATCATCATTACCAGTACCAGTCCGAGTGGTGGGAATTTTGCGAAGTTTGAGACCATATTTGTTAGAATCCAGGCAAGACCCTCTCTGTTTAATAGGCTTACTACCTTAATTTCTTCCCCTTTTGCTGGATCTACTGCAGACACTCCTCCAAAAATTCCGGAGAGTATAATCACTAAGAACCAGAGACCCAAGAAGATCCAAAACATGTGGGGCAGTTTGTTGCCCACTCTTTCTATCCAGTTAACAAACTTCATTAACAATCCTTCGTTTGCTTGGGCCATTCTACCACCTCTTTCTTATTTTAGTTAGTGCCAACTCAAGATGTCCATTTTTATGCACTGGCACAGATATGTTCATCAAAAGTGAATTTTAAAATCGTTTCTAAAACCTTTAGTTTCCAAAAAGAAGTTCCGTATATCCACTATTGCTGAGATACCTCCGTGAATGTTCAAAATTGGTGAAAAATGGGCTCTTAGTATTCCAAAGGCTTTGTCATCAGGGGCAGTCGTAAGATATCAAAGGCTTAAATCACCAATGCTAACAACTTCAGAAGCCTCGAAATTTTATAAAAAGAGAAAAGGGTTTATGGGTAAATCCTTGAGGGTGTTCTTGGGAACAGAGTTGCCCATCTGATGTGGTCTAGCTTCAGTACCCAAGCAACGAGCCTTTCTAACCCAAGTCCAAAACCGCTGTGTGGGACACTTCCATACTTTCTAAGGTCGAGATACCACTCGTAGTTCTTGGGATCCATGCCCTCTTCAATTATTCTCTGAACAAGCTTGTCGTAGTCGTCTTCTCTCTGGCTTCCGCCGATGATTTCACCGTATCCTTCTGGGGCCAGCATGTCAGCAGCCAGGACTTTTCTCGGGTCTTCGGGGTCTTCTTTCATGTAGAAGGCCTTAATGTGCTTGGGGTAGCCGTAGACAAAGAATGGCCTGTCAAATTCATCTGTTAGAACTCTTTCCTCGTCAGCACCCATGTCCTCTCCCCACTCTATCTTGACTCCTTTGCTCTGGAGGATGTCTATGGCCTCATCATAGCTTATCCTTGGGAAGGGGGGCTCTGCGTTTTTGAGTGTTGTGAGGTCTTTTCTGAACCTCTCAACCTCACTTCTTCTGAGCTCGAGAGTGCGCTGCACCATATAACTTACAAGCTCCTCCTCGACTTTCATTATGTCCCACAGATCCATCCAAGCTGCCTCAAGCTCAAGGTGCCAGTACTCGGTGAGGTGTCTCCTTGTCCTGCTCTTCTCAGCCCTGAAGCTTGGAGTTAAGCTCCAAACCTTTTCCAGTCCAAATATTGCCGCCTCAAGGTAAAGCTGGGCTGACTGGCTGAGGTAGGCTTCTCTATCAAAGTACTTCAGCTTGAAGAGAGTTGAGCCACCTTCAACTGCGCCGGTGACCAAAATTGGTGGGAATACCTCATACCATCCATCCTGTAGGAGCCATTCCCTCGCTGCCTGTATCAAGGTCGCTTTGACCTTCATGATGTCCGCTACTTTGGGTGAACGGAGGTGCAAATGCCTCACATCTAAGAGGAATTCCTCGCTTGCGTCTTTTGTTATTGGGAAGAAGTCAACATTCTGGATGATTTCAATCTTGTCCGCCTGGACTTCAACTCCTGTTGGAGCTCTTGAGTCAACTTTAACGGTTCCTTCAATTATCACGCTTGATTCTATTCCAACCTGCTTTGCTTTGGTATAAGCATCTTCGCTGAGCTCTTTTGTAAAGACCGTTTGTACTATGCCACTTGAGTCCCTAAGGACTATAAAGACTTTACTTCCAACCTCCCTTTTTCTATAAACCCATCCGGCAAGTTTTACTCTTTCCCCTTCCATTTTTGGCTTTACATCCGCACAATAAACCTTCTCAATCATTATAAAACACCTCCCAACATTATTTGGGTTTCAATCTTATCTTTATTAATCTATCCCAGAAGAGTCAATTATTCCAGAGGAATTTTGCAAGGAACTTTTTGCCTTTAACCTCAAATACCACTGGCATGGCTATCACATCTTTAAACCACAAAGAAAATATTTAAATCCTTCGCCTCTTCCTTTGCCATTTTGCCATAGGCTGTTCTCTGGTTAGTATCTTGCGTAAGTTTTAAATACTTTCGTTGCATATTCTTACTTGGGTGTCATTAATGCCTAAGTTTTACAAACCATCAGAAGTTGCGGAACTCCTCAACTACAATAAGGTCACCATAATCCGTTGGATTCACGCTGGAAAAATCAAGGCAATTAAAATAGGTCGGGACTTTAGAATCCCCGAGGAAGAAGTCCAAAAACTGCTCGGTAAAAAGAAGGAAACAACAAGAGCAGTCCTTTACGCCAGAGTTTCAGGAAGGGACCAAAAGAATGACCTTGAGACACAACTCAAAACCCTCAAACAGTACGCCATCAGCAAAGGCTACCAAATCGTTGACGAGGTTAAGGAAATCGCCTCAGGACTGAACGAAAACAGGAAAGGTCTTAAAAAACTCATTAATTCAGCCAAAAACAAGGAGTATGACGTCCTCCTAATCACATACCCCGACAGGCTAACAAGGTTCGGGTTCAAATACTTGGAAGAACTCTTCTCAGCCTACAACGTGAGGATTGAGACAGTCTTCACCAAGGATAAGACTCCACGAGAGGAACTCGTTGAGGATTTAATCGCAATAATAACCAGTTTTGCGGGCAGACTTTACGGATTGAGGAGTCACAAGAACAGGAAGTTCGTTCAGGGGTTCAAAAAACTCCTCACGGAGGTTGAAAAAGAGTGAAACTAACTCGCACAGTAGTCCTTGAGAGCCTTCCACTCACGAAAAGAAAGTTCGAGGCAATAAAAGAAGTTTATGACGAATACTCCGAAATTCTGGAGTTCCTAACTGATTATGCTGTTGAAAACAAAGTGAAGAGCCACCTGAAACTTAGGAAACTCTTCTATGAGAACCTGAAAGAGGAATACACTCTTCCAACGCATTATTACTACACTGTCTGTCAGGATGTCGTGACCAGGGCTAAAAAATTCCTCGAATTGAAGAGGAAGGGAAAGGCAAAAACGGAGAAACCCATCATTAGAAAAGTTTCCCTCTGGCTGGACGATGTTTTATGGGATTACAAAAGGTTTCCACAGTTCAACGCACTCAAAGACGGGAAGAAGCTCCTCATAATCGGCCTGACAACAAAGAGAGGACGAATAAAACTCCCGTTGAAACCACACAAACTCTTCTTCAAGTATCTCAACGATGGGTGGGAGGTTAAGGCGGGCGTGAAACTCAGGTTGATTGAAGAAGAACGAAAAGTCCTTGCGTATTTTGTCTTCGAGAAAGAGTTTGATGAACCATCACCGAGTGGAAATTTTCTCAGCGTGGATTACAACGCTGATAATGTTTCCTTTGGTATTCAGGAGTTTTTAATTCAGGTTAGGACGGATTTGGGGAGATTGACGAGGTTTTATTCTGACGTGAGGAAGAGAATTCAGGAGACTCATCTTATCGGTTGGAAACGAAAACTTCCCTCAAGGAAGGGGAGGAAACTCCTCAAAAAATTTGGGCAACGGAAGAGGAATAGAAGAATTGACCTTCAGAGGAAGTTAGCAAAACGGCTCGTTGAACTTGCTAAAGAGTTAAACGCTACGATTGTTCTTGAAGAAGTTCCCAAAAACTTCAACCAGAAGATTATGGGAAGGCGGAAAAAGAACGAGAAGAGGTTGAGGGATACTCTTCACAATATTGGTATGAATGGTTTTCAAAAGTTCGTCACTGAAAAGGCGGTTGAATATGGTGTTCCCCTTGTCTTTGTTAATCCGTCTTATTCCTCACAGGTTTGTCCTCGCTGTGGTGCGTTTAGGGTTAAACCTGATGACGACGCTCTGCGTCAGAGGGTTTTTGAGTGTCCTGTTTGTGGGTTCAATCTTGATCGGGATTTTGTTGCCGTGTTAAACTTGTTGGGGCTGTTTCCGTTCAGCCTGAAGGCTGATGAACCACCAGTTGAGGACTCGGTGAGTCCCGTGATGCTGGTGGTCGAAGCCAACCTCCTGCACCACAAGAACTCGTTGATAGTGATTAGTCAAGGACTACAACAAAAATAGGTGCAGGAGGAAACGGTTTAAATATTCGAAACACCACAAAGTTAATCCCTATAGGAGGTGAATAACAATGAAAGCAATCATTGCCGATTATGCTCTCGATGTCGAGGGCATTAAGAGGGATGTCGCCGTTCTTATAGAGGGGGACAAGATCGCTGGGATTGTTCCCCTTGAAAAGCTTAACGAGTTTGATGTGGATGAGATTTTTGGGGGAGATGGATACCTTCTCATACCAGGACTTGTCAATGCTCATACCCACGTGGCAATGAATAAGTTCAGGGGATTTGGAGATGACATGCCCCTCGACAGGTGGCTTAAAGAGGTAATATGGCCCATGGAAAAAGAGTGGAACGAGGATGAAATCTACAAATGGGCTCTAATAGGGATTGCTGAGGCAATAGCAAGCGGCTCGACTGTAATAAATGACCATTACTTTTTTGCATGGAAGATAGCGGAAGCGGCTGAAAAGTTAGGTGTTAGGGCTTTTATTGGGCAGACGATGATGGATCTCGTGGATATGCCCATAGCAGAGCCCAAGCGGGGGTTTAAGTTCTTTAAACAATGGAAAAAAGATGGCCTGGTGAGGGCAACACTTGCCCCTCATGCAACGGATACAGTTTCGAGAGACCTCCTAATGGAAGTCAAGGAAATCGCGGAAAAGGAAAACGCACTGATTCACATGCACGTCTCTCAAAGCAAAGAAGAGGTCCTTCGGGTCAAAAGAAGAGAAAAGATGCTGCCGGTTGAGTACCTAAAGGAAATGGGAATGCTGGGGAAGAACTTTATAGGGGTTCACGGCGTGTACCTTTCAAAAGAGGAGGTTAAAATTTACGCGGAAAGTGAAGCAACCCTTGTCCACTGTCCTACAAGTCTTGCAAAGCTTGAGGGAGAAATCGCTCCAATAATAGACCTGTGGGAGCTTGGTGGAAAAATTGCCCTTGGAAACGACTGTGCCGTGTCAAACAACTCCCTTGATATGATTCTCGAAATGAAGTTTGCGGCAATACTCAACAAGGTGAAGAGAAAAGACCCAACAACACCAACTGCAAAAGAGGTATTCTACTGGGCAACCGTTGGAGGAGCCGAAGCGCTGGGACTAAAAGCTGGCCTCATAAAAGAAGGCTACTTAGCGGACCTGGTTCTGATAAACACAAAGAAGCTCCATTTCCTGCCGAAGGAAAACGTGCTTTCGCACATTGTATACTCAGCGAAGGGAAGCGATGTGGAGAAGGTTTTTGTGGGAGGAGAGCTGATATACGACAGAGGAAAGTTCCTAAAAACAGAAGAAATCGAGAAGCTACTCAACGACTAAAGAAGTCTGTCGAGAAATATGTTGACGTAGGCTATTACGTGGGACGTCAGATAGCTCTTTTTTCCCACACTAACTTTTTCCGCTATTCCTTCAAGGAAAGCTTCATCTTCTTTTGCTAACCCTTCGTGATCCCCAAGAACAAAGGCAACGTTGCCTTCGAACTTCATTTTTTCAATCGGCTTCCCTTCTTCGTGAAGGTAGTAGAGAGTTGAGCTTTTGATAGTTTTCCGGATAATGTCTTCAAACCTCAGATTGCTCACATAAATGCCGGGAAGGACGGAATACTCCTTTGCAGGCTCCTTTATACCCTCACCAACTTTTAGGGCTTTCATTATTATCTTGGCAAGGCTCATCTCATCCGGGTTTATTGTCTTGGGCTTTATTTCACTTCCCTCAAATCTGATGGTTTTTGGAGGGTTGGGAGGCCCGCTGAGGTTGAGCCACACCCTGACGTCCTTCCTAAACCCGTGAGAAAGAAGAAATGCCGAATTTAAAGACCTGCAAAGCAAATCAATCCTCCCACTTGTTCCAGGGAGGTCTTTCAGGCTAAAATCCGCTTTTGTACGGGCTTTATTGGCCTTTATTATGAACGTCCTCACTGAAAACACCCAAGCTGAGAAGAAAAGAAGAGTTAAAAAAGTTCACTCTAAAGCTTGGAGAAGCTTCTCGAGGAACATCTTCTCTGGATAAGCACCTTCGAATGAAACCTTGTCTTCCCCGTCGACCCTTATAACGACCTTTGGAACTGCCATGACGCTGTACTGGTCTGCCCACTCGGGGAATTCTATTGCCTCTATCATGTCTCCAAGGATCTTGCCCTTTCCTGCAAGTGCGTTCTCAATTGCAAACTTGTGGGCCATTCTAACTGCCATCGGGCAGTACGGGCATGTTGGGGTCACAAAGACATATATTTCAACATCCCTGTCGATGTTCCTTACTGCCTCTTTAGTCTCTTCTGAAAGGTCTGTTTCGCCTCTCGATACGTCAACAATGTCCTCTAAGAATGATCCAAACTCATGCCCTGCTGGAAGGCCAAAGTATCTAACTCCAAGGTCTTTTCCGTCCTGGGTTATTATGGTTACTGGGGCTTTATCAATTCTGTACTTCTCGGCAAGCTCCTTTTCACTGTCAAAATCATGCACTTCATAGCTTATAAGGTCGCTAAGCTCGCTAATTTCTTCAACAAGCTGTTTCAGCTGGTCACAGTACTGGCAGTGCTCTTTTCCTGTGAAGACGATGAGCTTAACCGGATTAACGAGCTTTGAAAAGAACTCCTCCTTAATTATCTTCTTGTCCCCATCACTAATAAGCGCCATCTCCATACACCTCCAATCAGTTTCAAACTAAAGCTTTTTAACCTTTGGGTGCGATACACCCATGGTAACTTTACAAATTTAGAGTTTTCAACCAAAGGTTAGGATGACGGTATATAAACTTTACGATACAGATTTGGGTAGGTGGGCAACATGTCTGAACCAGATATATTTTACATCTTAGGGAACAAGGTGAGGAGAGATTTACTCAGTCACTTGACATGTACCGAGTGCTACTTTAGTCTGCTCAGCAGCAAGGTTAACGTTTCCTCCACTGCTGTTTCAAAACACCTGAAGATAATGGAGAAAGAGGGTGTCCTGAAGTCATACGAAAAGGAAGAAGGGTTTATCGGGCCTACGCGAAAATACTACTCCATAGCCGTTTCAAAAACGTTTCTTGTAACTGTCACACCCAATATATTCTGGTATAAAAGTCTGGATTTGGGTTCTCCCGAGAAGCTTGAAAGATTCGAAATCAGGCTTGATGAGCTTGATAAGTCCCCAAAAAGCTTACATTCCATGGTAACAGCTTTTATAGAGGCAAACAAAAAGCTGGAGCAGATAATAGATGCTTTAAAAACTATTGAGAGCTACAGAAACAACCTCATGAAGAGCATTAAGGAAAGATATTTGAAGGAAATCGGCGACATGACCCAGCTTGCTATCCTTCATTACTTGTTGCTCTACGGTAACACAACAGTCGAGCAGTTAAGCGATGTTTTGAACCTCAAAGAAAGAGAAATTAAGGAGAAGATTGAGGAACTCTCAAAAGTGATACCGCTAAGCTTAAAAGAAGACATCATAGAAATTGATGAGGAAGAGCTTATGAAAAGAGAAGCAAAATGAGGGGGTTGCCATGCCAGAAAAAATTAGGATCATTGTAAACGAGGATAAGTGCTATCTCTGCGGTGGCTGTGCTGGAGTTTGTCCGGCCCTTGCGATAAGAGTTTCCTCTTCAAGGTGGGAGTTCTTCCCCGATAAATGCATTTCCTGCAGAATATGTGTAAGTACTTGCCCTGTGGGAGCTTTAAGTGCTGAACCTCTGGAGGGAGAGTCATGAAATACGACGTTGTTGTTGTCGGGGCTGGAATTGCGGGCCCAATAGTCGCTAGAAATGTTGCCAAGGAAGGGTACTCAGTTCTTCTCATAGATAAGAAGTCTGCTATAGGCGCCCCAAAGCAGTGTGCTGAGGGAATCAACATAACAGTCTTTGAGAAATACGATATTCCCTACGATAAGAGATTCATAAACCGCGAGATTTACGGAGCAAAGCTATATTCTCCGAGCGGTTACGAGCTTGAACTCAGGTACAACGATGTAAGCGGGGTTATTTTGGAGAGAAAAGTATTCGATAAAATGCTCGCTTTCTATGCTGCAAGGGCTGGAGCCGATGTGCTCGTCAGAACTGAGGCTGTAGATGTCATTAGGGAAAACGGCGCTATAAAAGGAATAAGAGCAAAACACGAAGGAGAGCCCATTGAAATATATGCCGACGTTATTGTAGCAGCTGATGGTGTTGAGAGCACCATAGCGAGGAAGGCAGGCATAAACACCTACGCTCCACCCCACGAGTTCGACTCTTCCTATGAATACGAGATGCTCATAGAGGGCTTTGATCCAGACTTGATTCACCTGTGGTTCGGAAACGAAGTGGCACCCAGAGGCTACGTATGGGTCTTCCCGAAGGACGAGGACAGGGCCAACGTGGGCATTGGAATAAACGCCGACAACCCAAAAACAGCTAAGTACTACCTCGACAAGTGGCTCAAGGAAAACAACATCCCGGCAAAGAAACTCCTCGAAATTAACGTTGGAGTAGTCCCAGTTGGTGGTATCGTCAAGGAGCTTGCCAAAGACAATGTGGTCGTTGTGGGAGATGCTGCCAGACAGGTAAACCCAATGCACGGCGGTGGAATGGCAGAAGCCATGGAGGCAGGAACAATAGCAAGCAAATGGATAGTAAAAGCACTTGAAGAGGAAAACCTTGAACTTCTGAAGAACTATACAAAAGAGTGGTGGGAAAAGGACGGCAAAAGATTGGAAAGAGTCCTTAAAGTCAGAAAAGTCGTGGAAAAATTAACTGACGAAGATCTGGATGTATTTATCCAAGTGCTAAGCGGGGCAGATGCGGAAAAAATTGCAGGCGGCGATTATCTGGAAGTCATAAAAGCCCTCCTCAAGCATCCAAAAGTGCTCATGAGCCCAAGAAGGATAGCCCTCCTTAAGGAGCTTCTCTGATTCTAACTTTTAAGTTATAACTTCTAACCTCTATTTTTTCTTCGGTTTTTGTAGCAGTTCATATCAAGGCACACTTCGTATTCTCTATTGCGCTCTTTGATCTTCACTATTGGGGCATTTCCGCATTCAGGGCATGTCTTTCCAGTTGGGATTATTTCTCCCCTTTGGAGAAGTGGATATGTGACATTGCAGTTGGGCCAGCTGGAGCAGCCTACGAACCTCTTTCCGGTTTTTCTGTTATATTTCACAACCAGGTCGCCACCGCATTTGGGACATTTCCCCACTATTATGATGTCCTCTCTCTTTTCGGCAGACTTTTTGATACTCTCCTCTTCTTCTGCAGTAAGTTCCTTTGTGCTAGCACGTTTCTTATTTTCTTTGTTTTTCTGGCTCTCAACAAACGTTTCCAGAAGTTTTTTCCCTATTTCTTTCTCTTTTTGCTTGAATTCTTTTAATATTTTTACAAGGGTTTCCTTGGACTCTTCGATAACTTTCTCCTTGCTAACTTTTTTCTGCATTATCTGTTCCATCTTTTCTTCAAACTCCTTCGTCAGCTCTACGCTTATTATGTCTGGGACGTTGTTTTCCAGGGCTTCTATCACCTTCATGCCGAGAGGAGTCACCTTTATCTGTTTCTTGCCCTCTATGTAGCCCCTCGAATATAAGGTTTCTAATATTTGAGCCCTTGTGGCCTTAGTTCCAATGCCGAGGTCTTCCATTTTCTTGATGACACTTGCTGGAGAATACCTTGCTGGTGGTTTGGTTTTCTTCTTCTCTCTCTTTATCTGGATAACTTTTACTCTCTCCCCTTCCTCGAACTTTGGAAGCAAAACTTCATCAAATTTAACGTACTTGCCGTAAATCTTCAGCCATCCCTCTTTAATTGTCCTTGAGCCGCTGAGGATAAAGCGGTGGTTGTTTGAGTTTATGATTACTTTCATACTCTCTCTTACGGCGGGGTCAGCGAATGCGGCTAAGAATCTCCTAACTATCAAATCGTAAAGATTCTGCTCATCTTTGCTTAGATCTCCGGGTTTGGGCAGCTCACCAGTTGGATATATTGCCGGGTGTGCGGGGTCGTCTTTTTTACCCTCAACCGGTTTTAAGACCCCCTTTCCCAAAAGCTCGTGAGCATGGGGCTTATAATCTGGAATTTTAGCAAGGTTTTGGATAATATACTGATAGTTCAAATTTTCTGGAAGTTTTTGGGACGAGGTTCTAGGGTATGAGATGAAAGATTTTTCATACAAACTTTGTGCTATTTCGAGGGTCTTCTTTGGGCTGTAGCCGAAGGCAGAGTAAGCTTCCCTTTGAAGTGTCCCAAGGTCGAAGGGATGAGGGGGGTTTCTTTGCTGCTGTTTTATCTCTATCTTCTCCACAAATGCCGGCCCTTTTTTGGCCTCTTCAACGATTTTTTTGGCCTCTTCCTCGTTAAAAATGCGATCTTTCTCGTAGACGGCTGTGTACTGTTGACCGTTTTTTTCGAGAATCATTTTTATGACCCAGTATGGCGTAGGAACGAAATTTGCGATTTCCCTTTCCCTTTCAACCAAGAACTTCAACGTCGGCCCTTGAACCCTTCCCGTGCTTAAAACTATCCACTTACCGCTGGCTTTTCTTATAGCCGAGCTCAACGCTCTAGAGAGGTTTACTCCCCAGTACCAGTCAAGGACGTGCCTTGCTATTCCAGCATCGGCCATTCCGAAGTTAATCGTCGGCTCTAAGTTATACCACGCTTTTAACAGGTCTTTTTTCGTGAGTGCGGAGAACTTCATTCTCTTCGCCTTTGAAGGATCAACGCCGCAGGCATATTTTAACGCAGTATACCCTATTACCTCACCTTCGGTATCGTAGTCACACGCAACGACAAACTCATCCGCCCTCTTTGCGAGCTCTCTAAGGGCTTTTATGTAATCCTTAGCGTAGCTTTTTCCCTTTTCTGCAACATAAACGGGGACCCATTCTATATCAAAAACCGGGTAGCCGTAAGTTTTCTCCTTCGGAGCGAGTGAGAAGAGGTGTCCAACGGCTGGAGCAACTATTATTTTTTTCCCATCTCTTGTGAGCTCATAGTAAGGGACTTTACCGATGGTCTTCCTTACCGGCTTACCTTCGGCAAGGGCATAGGCTATTTTTCTGGCTACGTTTGGCTTCTCTGCAATTATGAGCGTAGTCATGATACCCCTCTCACTTCCTTTAAAAAGGGAGTATAAGAATTTTTTGGAAGTTGTGGGCCGGCAACAGAGGCCCGCGTTCACTTTTCGCGCGGGTGGATGCACCGGCCCTGTGGGCTCGGCGTGAGCACGCTCCGCTCATAGAGCCCGATACCTTGCGGAGGCGGGTTCAACCGAGCCCGTGCGAGGAGACTGATTGTCCCCTCGCTGTCGGCACTCTAAGATATGAGTGAAAGGTTAAATTCTTTACGCTGTTGTTATCAAAACTACACCCACAACGGCTAACACCAATCCTGCAAATATCTTAGCGTTTGGCGGCTCTTTTAGAAGTGCTATGGCAAGAAGGGAGGATATAATTGGGTTTACAGCACTTACCGGGGCAGAGATCTGGGAACCGACCAAACTTACGGACTTAACGAACGCATACTGGCCAATTATTAAACCAAGCAGAGCCGCTCCAGAGAGTGTTGCCAATTCGTTTTTCGTGATTCCTCTAAGCTCTTTCCAATATTTGGGGAGGAACACACTAATACCCAATGCAGCAAATATCATCCTAATGCCCGCTAAAGATAGGGGAGAAACTTGCGAAGCCAGGACATCGAGCAGCACTATTGCAATGCTCCATGAAATAGGTGCTAAGATGGCGAATATAAATCCTTTGCTGTCGAGATGTTCTTCAACTTCTCCTTTTCTAACTATGACTATTGCCAGAAATACAAGGAATGCTCCAACGATTATCTGGGCATTTATGTTCCTACCCAGAAACAACCAAGCCCATAATATGGTCCAGAGAGGATAGGAGGATGTTATTGGGACGGTTCTGGATACACCCATCAACTTGAGAGCATTAAAGTAGAAATAATCCCCTATAACAAAGCCGAACTGGCCAGAGATAAACGTGATTAAGAGAACCCGCCAATTGAGGGAAAATATCTCGGCATAGCTTCCGGTGAAAAAGAATAAACAGGCGTAAAAAATCGCCGTGATGTATAGCCTGATTATATTAACGGTAACTGCGCTCTTGTTCTTCATCCCAATTTTCACTAGAACCGAAGCGGTTCCCCATCCAAGTGCAGAAATCAACGCGAGTAATGCTCCCCACAGCGTGTTCATGTTAAGAAAGGTGAGTGCTTAATTTAAAAACTTAACGTTTCGAAAACTATCTTAACTTCTTACCAGAGAGCTTAAAAACCTTTGAATTAAAAATAAAGTGGTGATGAGCTCGGCAAATCTGAGCGTTGCTATGATGACGATCTTGAGTGCTGATGTCATCTTATCTTAATTTCAGCGTTTCTGAGCTTTATTGGAATGTTATGCTCTGCGGATACTTCTCTTATTACCTTTTCCATGACTTTCATGACATCTTCACGCACTCTTTCGTCAGAAATAATTCCTAGCAGGGTGCTTCTTTTGTCAAAGCTTGCCTCAAGATCAACCAGCACTGTCCCTCCCTTAAACTCCCAATCAAAATTCATCCACCTAAAAACTGAATTTGGAAGCTCCGTTAGTTCTCTCTGCAGTCTTCTCCGCATTTCCTCTATTGCTGGCACTATTTTGGTTTTCAACAGAGTCTCTTCAATTTCTCTCTTTTTTTCTTCAGTTATATATGAGAGCTCCTCAACTCCCGCTTCTCTGAGAAGCTTTTCTATCTCCTTTTCTAACTCTTCTTTCTTGCTGATTATCTGCTCGGCTACTCCCGAAACGTTCTCCTCTTCTAGGTGAAGCTCTACCCTGTGGACAGTTACATATTTGTTCAACGCTCTTCCAATCTCTCTTGCGTGCTGCCTTAGTATTTTATTGACGACGCCTTCTGCTTCTTCTTTGCTAATTCCGGAAGCTTTGCCCCAGAGTGTTAGGTTAATTTCGTGCTCTCTTCTCCCCTTTATGTCTAGGAGCATCTTCTCGATGTCGATACCTGCACTTTGAATGTCTTTGAATATCACTCTAGCATAGGTAGAGAAGTATGGCTTGATGCTTTCATGTGCTTCAACTATTATGTTGCTTTCCACTCTGCGTGGAACAACAACTTCTTCCTTCTCTTTTTTCTCTTCTTCCGGCTCTCCGGGAGCGATTATCCTGGCCTGGGCGTTATTTAAGATTGGCTTAAGCCCGGCCTTTCTCCAGATTACTGGAAGGTGTTTGTTCACAAAGTACAGCACCCTCTTTTCCAGGGCTTCCCTTGAGCTTTTGTCTTTCTCACTCGTTCCATAAATGTTTACGCGAAGATAGATTACTCCAGAACCAACCTCTCCGATTAGTTCCATTTTCTTTATAGAAACTCCATCCAGGGTTTTTATCTCCTCTAGGATTTCTTCCCCGTACTCCTGAAGAATTGGCTTAAAGATTTCTCCCCCCACTACTTCCACTTCAATATCTGGACTGCCTGGGCTGTCGGGTTTTTTCTCTACTTTGGGGATTTCTTCAGGGACTTGTTCCTCCTCGCTTTTCGGAGGAACTTCCTTTTCAGTATCTTTTTGTACTGTCTCTTGAGGTTCCACTTTTGCTTGCTTTTCTTCTCTCTTCTCGAGGACTCTCTCTAGCAATTTTTCCTTTTCCAGTAGTTCAGTGTCTTCAATTTTGCTCTCCCCGAATAGTTTCTTAAGCTCGACTTTTGGAGTCGCATTGTAAATTTCAAGATTGTCGGTTATTGAGAGCTTTAGGGATATTTCATCGAGCCCGTACAAGTCCACTACGAGTGGATAGTCCAGTATCTTCTTTAGGGTTTCAATACTGTCCTTTCCGGTTAACCTCTTTTTGGAATTCAGGAGGTCTACCTGAGCAGCCAGAAGTTTTTTTCTGTCCAGCATAATTGTTGCATAATACTTTTCTTTTTCGTCCTTGGTGAAAATTTTCAAAAATACTCCGCTAAACCCGTGATTGGAAAAAGCATTGTAGATTAAAGTAAGCAGTTCTTGTTTTTTGGTGCATACAATGTTCTCTTCTATTGGTGTGATATCTGGAAGTTGCATCTCTACCACCATTAGGTATATATATCAAAAGCTGAATAAAGGTTCAGGAAACTACAAAGGCTTTATACAATTTAAAGTTCATTTGGGAATATATTTAAGCATTATTGTCCTTAAGGTGGGTACCATGAGAGTGTTAATACTTGGTGGAGGAACCATAGGGAGAAGTATTGCTCATGCACTTAGAGGAGAATTTGATATTGTCCTTGTTGAACAGGACGAAATTAGGGCAAAATCTCTCAGCGAGGGCGGGTTTCATGTTATTCAAGGGGATTTCACTTTTACTGCCTCTTTGTTAAAGGCGGGCATTGATAGAGCAGATTTGATAATAATAACCACAACAGACATAAATAAGATAAAAAGGGCAATACCCACAATTAAAAACAACAATCCAGAAGTGCCGATTTTAGTCATCCTTCCTGATGATATGACCGCTGAAGACCTGACATCTCAGATAAAGGAAGAATTTGAAAGCGAGGTCAAAATAGACTATGCTATCTCCCCAAAGGAAGCCGTAATCAAGGCAGTAGTTGAGATGGTAGAGGACATAGGAACGAGGAAGAATGCAATTTTACTTTCCAAAAAGCTCTCGGAACTAAAGCAAAAGACTGACTCACTTTTAATAGTCATGCACGACAATCCCGACCCAGATGCCATGGCAAGCGCTGCAGCTCTCCAAGCAATTGCCCAAAACATGGGGCTAAAGGCAACAATTGTTTATGGAGGAGATATAACGCACCATGAAAATAGGGCGTTTGTAAATCTTCTTGGGCTGGATATGAGGAAAGTTTCTCCGGGCTCTTATGAGATTAAGAGGTACTCCGCCATAGCCCTGGTTGACTGTCAGCCCAATGGAAATGTGAGCATTTTAGACGACGAGGATATTGAGAAAATAGAGATAATTGTTGACCATCATCAGCTTCTCCAGAATCTAGAAGAAAAGCTCCCCAAGAGCGCATTTTTTGATATCAGGCCGGAGGTAAACGCTACCTCCTCAATAATGGTTGAGTATTTGAAACACCTCAATATAGAGGTCAATGAGCTTCTTAGCACCAGCCTTTTCTACGGCATCTACATAGACACAAAGAAGTTCTCAAAGCTTAGTCATACCGACCTCGAAGCTTTGGAGTTTTTGGCTGGAAAGGTGGATTATGACATACTGGAAAAGATAGAGTCTCCGGACATCTCTACTGAAACTGCAGAGGTCTTAGCCAGGGCAATCCTAAAAAGAAAAGTATACAAGAACATTGTCATTTCAAACGTAGGCTTTATAACTAACAGGGACGCCATTCCTGAATCTGCGGACTTTTTACTCAGGCTGGAAGGTGTCAATACCGTCTTAGTCTTTGGTATAGTCGATGACAGGATTGAAATTTCCGCCAGAACCAGGGACGTAAGGGTAAACATAGGCAAGGTTCTGAAGGAGGCTTTTGGAGACATAGGTAGCGGTGGAGGACACCCACAATCGGGGGGTGCAAGAATTCCGCTGGGAATCTTCAAACTTGCTAAGGACAAGGAGTCACTATTAAAATTGGTAGAAGAAGCAATAACAGAGAAATTCCTAGAGGCTCTGAATGCCAAGGAGGGCTAGTCTTTCTTTGCTTCTATCAATATTATGTCCCCAATTGCGGTTACCCTCTCGTAGGGAATTCCAACTTTTTCTCCGGGGAGTCCAAGTGCCAGTATTCTTCCCGCTCCCTTGTCGATCTCTATCAATACCTCATCAACGTAACCGATGTAATATCCCCTAGTGTCGTATATCTGCTTTCCGTAAAGCTTTGACAACCTCATTACCATATCACTCACCGTTTGAAATTGGAGGTCTTTCCTTTTAAATTTTCTCACTCATCGCAGTGTTTTCAAGAAGGAGTTTGAAGAAAATGACTGCGAGCAAGTTTGAGGGTAGGCGAGGGAGACCAAACCCCATTCTTCACTTTACTACCTCTACTTTAACCTTTGAGCCGTCCTTTAGATTGAGCTTCTCTCTAAGGCATACGGGCGCTATTATTTCCGCGATTCTCGGCGGGTGTATCGTCCTGGAAGGGACAACTATCGCCCCTTCGATTCCGTTTATCCTGACTTTGTAAGCCTTTACGTCTCCAAAGGTTCTGCCCTCTTTTGTGAAACCCGGGATTGTTATGGGTTCCACATTGTAGAGCGCATCGTAAATCGTCTTTGGAAAGATTACCAAGATATTCAGAGTTCCCGGATAAGGTGTAAAGCCGAGGTAATCCTTTATCCTGTCCCGGTACTGTTCCACGTAATATTTGCCTTCCCCAATCCCCGAAACGACTTCTCCCAAAATAAATTTCCCATACAAAACCTTTCCAATTTCGTCGAACATTTCCTCAAGAAGCTCTAACCCTTTAGGAGTTATCTCCACAAAGGTTTTCTTTCCGGAGACTTCCTTCTTTAAATAGCCGTTTTTTTCCAGGCTTTCAAGCCTTCTCATTACTGACTGGGGAGAGGTGTTTAATTCCCTGGAAAGCTCTCTGAGAGTAACCCTGACCTTATCCCCGATGGCACCTTTCTTGGCGAGGGAAATGAGCAGCTTAATATCTTCCATTTTCAGCACCCTTGGAAAGTTTATCCGCAATTCTAAGAGGTTTTGGATAGCCGTTTTCATTAATCATTTCAATAATCTTCTTTGCGGAGTCAAGGTCAATTAAGTTGCCAACACTTACATAAGCTTTTCCCACCTTTACGAAGTCTTTTGTATTGGGCAAGGGGCGTTTTGCGACCCCTATTGTGGGTTTATTGATAAGGACACCTACATGCGAAGCCAAGCCATACCCTCTTGGATGAGCCTTTCCGTGCCCCTCCACGAGGAGGACATCGAACTTTTCACCCTTTACCAGCATCAAAATTGGTCTCGTTTCTCTCAAGAAAAAGTAGGTGGGGATGTAGGGAAAATTTACCTCCGTTTCGATAACTTTCGTTTTTAAAACTTCACAGGAAGGAAAGGAGCACAAAACAAAAGCCCCTCTCGCTCTATTTCCCTTATAAGACACATCAACCGCGGCAATAGTTTTGACCTTCGAAATGTCCAGAGGCTTTTCCACAATCTTTTTGCTCAGCTTTCTTTGAAGTTCTGCAATCTTTTTAAGATCCATTTCTCCACTCCTCAAGCTTCTTTTCCAAATCCTTGTTAATCTTCGCCCTTGTCAAATCTTCAAGAGTCCTTTCCAGAACATATCTTGCCTGATCTTGCTTTTGCCTTATGTTTACAAGCCCTTTGGGATATTCAAGAGTAACAAGCTCATCGTAAACTTTTTCCATGAAAGCGTAGACTTCCTGAGCCTCCTCTAAGTCTCCTTTCAGCAAGAGAGTTAGAAAATATCTCCTTAGCTCTCCAATGAAGTCTCCAATTCCAAGGGCATAGTCGGCCTCGGGGATTCCAATCTCCTTTGGAAGTGGAAACTTCTCGCCATTTAGATAGCAATAAAAGAGCAGGGCTTCAACATACTCCTGATGGGCACTCTGAACATATCCAGTAAAATAGAGATCTTCGTGACCTTTGAGCTTCTCTTTTAGTTTTTTAACGAGCTCTTCAGCTTTTTCCAGTCTCTCCTTTGCGGTCTTGATCTCTCCTCTATGCAGGGCTTTTATTGAGTCTCCGCTCAGCCTTACGATGTCCCGGGTAAGCTTGAGTGCCTCCTCCCGCAGTTCATCTTTTTTATCAAGAACTTCTCTTATCTCGGCTATTATCTCAGAAATGTTCATTCCTCACCACCGAAAAGATTTCGATTACAAGAATAAAAACCTTCTTATGTGGGCTTGGCGTATCCCACCGCTGTCATCGTTAGCCTTTCGGCAACCTCAAGCGGCCCCGGAGGCCAAGCCCTGTGCGCCCGGCATCGTCCCCCAGATTCACAGCTGCCCAGACGCTCCTCCGGTCGGGCTACCGGGCGTGTCGGATGCCATTATAATACTCTGCAGAGAGAAATTTTAATTTTTCTATTTCCAATAACTGCCAGTTATATCTTGGCATTGACATCATGCCGGGGCGTGTTTAGTTTCACCCCCTGTTATTTAAACAGTATTTGACTCTGAGGAGGATTTTCAGACCATAACACATTA
>NZ_WHIZ01000032.1:0-20917 GCF_009372125.1 Thermococcus sp. 101 C5 | reverse complement strand
TTCTCCCAGTTGTGGAGGGTTGAGTAGTGAATGTTTGCTCCGAAGAATTTTCTGCCGTAGTGCTGGGCGTCTCTGAGAGGTAGGTTGTAGTATTGTTTAAAGAGGAGTATTGCCAGTATTGTTTTTACTGGAAATTTTTTGGATTTTGGCAGGTTCTTCAGCTTTCCTTCTGATTCGAAGTCTGCTAAAACGTCAAGAATTGCGAATGCCACGCTTTCAGGGTCTTTGAGTCTGTGATCCCATCTGGGGATCACGACAACCACCCGAAAGAATTCAGCAAAAACCCTAATAAAGGTTACTATAAACACGCCCTTTCTGAGCAAAACTTATAAGCATTTTTAGGCTAGCCTAAAGCAGAGGTGATAAATGATGACGATAAAAACTCCACCCAATTTTAACGTGCCCGGGTTAGGTGTTGACCCTCTTACCCAGAGAATAAAGGAAAAAGAAAAGCAGTGGAAATACAAGGTAGCGGTCTTAAGTGGAAAAGGAGGCGTTGGAAAATCCACAGTTGCAGTAAATCTAGCTGTGGCTCTTGCAAAGCAGGGCTATTTCGTGGGAGTCTTGGATGCTGATGTGCACGGCCCAAACGTGGCAAAAATGCTCGGTGTTGAAAAGGCGGAGGTTCTGGCAGAGAAGTTTGAGGACGGACATTTTGAAATGATACCCCCAATGAATGACTTCTCAGGCCAGACAACCCCAATTAAGGTCATGAGCATGGGGCTTATGGTTCCCGAAGACCAGCCAATAATATGGAGGGGCTCTCTAGTTACAAAGGCCATTAAACAACTCCTTGGCGATGTGAAGTGGGGAAGCCTGGACTTTATGATCGTGGACTTTCCTCCGGGAACTGGAGACCAAATCTTAACAGTTGCTCAGACAATTCAACTCGATGCTGCTATAATAGTCACAACTCCCCAGGAAGTGGCGTTGCTTGATACCGGCAAAGCAGTGAACATGATGAAGCAGATGGGTATTCCCTATGTAGCGGTCGTTGAGAACATGAGCTATCTTATATGTCCCCACTGTGGAAACAAAATAGACCTCTTTGGAGAAGGTGGTGGAGAAAAGCTGGCAGAGAAGATGGGAGTTGACTTTCTTGGAAAAGTTCCAATAGATTTGAAGGCAAGAGAGGCAAGTGACAGCGGTATGCCGATAGTTCTCTATGAAGACACTCCAGCTGCAAAGGCCTTTATGGGAATAGCTCAGAAGCTTGTAGCAAAACTGGAAGAGCTAAAGAAAGAAGAGTAAAGCTTAAATTTCCCTCACTCATTATCTACTGATGCGCGGCTGAGATCGGCATGGGCCGAAACCATGATGCCGCGCTGGACCTGGCTACATAATTTTATCCGGTGGGGAAAATGAAGAAGTTTTTAATCATGATGCTCCTCTTTATGGTTCCTCTAGCTTCTGCATCCCAGTTAGAGTTTTATCCAAATGAAAACGCCTTTAAGGAGTTTCTGTCTGATGGGAGAACCTACCACGTGATTTCTGGGGAGAGTGAGTATTCTCAGGCGTGGGGATGGTATGTTGATGAGAAGCTCTCGCGCTTTAAGGAGAGAGGTAATGAAGTTCTAGTTCTTGTTGGGAACGTGTACGACAACCCGGAGATGAAAAAGCTCTGGGGCTTAACGGGATTGCCTCCAGAGGCGTCTTTGCAGCCGTCGGTTATAGTTCTCAACAACTTTGTGTTCTTCACGGGAAATGATGACAATATATATCTCATAGAAAAGGCATTTTCACAACAGTACCGATTTACAGACAGGGAAGAGTATATCTCCCTAGTTTTGGGCGTTATCCTCTCTCTTTTATTTATGTTTTTGTTCTCCAAGCATGGAACCTATACTCACCTGTTCTATATGATGGTGATTTCTATCTTTGCGCTCTGGATTTCAAACTCAATGCCATTTACCATTGACGAGGGCTTCCTCAGGGGTACTTTTCAGAGTGCATTGCTTGGAAATAGGGACTCGTTTCTATCCCTCGCCCTCAACCTCTATTTCCAGCTCTACTCCCCCACAGAAGAAGCCCTTCTTGTTCTCCACCTCTTTGTTCTCTTCCTCACATCCACTCTGATATTTTTTACCGCCCCAAAGCCTTATAGAGAACTCGGCTTTCTAGTTTTTGGATTTATGTTCTCATCCCCCTCTTTCAGAAGTTCTATTACAGATCTTCCAACGAATATATGCGTGTTCCTTCTAGTTCTTGTTGCAGCACTTACGTTAAATGCAAAATTTGCAGAAGAGAGTTCCAAAAGGACTGGGCAGATCGTTCTCCTTTCACTTATCGTTGCAGTGAGTAGCTTGGTGTGGCCTTATCTAATTGTTTTCCCGGTTTTCACGTTTTTTGTTTTCCCAACAAAGTCCATAAGAAACTTAATGTACGTCGGCTTAAGTTTTGCTTTCTTCGTTTTGGGTATAACTGTTTTTTCCATTCCAACTGTATCTTTCTCATTCAATCCGAGCGCTCTTTTTGCATTCTTGAAGGAAGGAATCCTCCAGCTGATTTTAATACTTTATCTACTGTTTAACTTCAGAAGATCTCTGTTAAATATGAGAGGGGGGAAGGCCTTGTTCTTCTGGCTTCTGATTGTCTTCGTTCCATTGTTGGCCTACTCTCCTCAGCTCTTCCCAATGGTTCAATACGTATCATCGGCTCTTGTAGTTAGACTGATATGTGAGCTTACGTTTTTTTCTTGAAAGCTTCGCCCTTTAGGTAGGTAGGGGGTGCAAAACCTGAAAACCTTACCATTAAATGACCGAAATCTTTTTAAACTCAAAAGCGTAATAAAGCCTTGAGAAGGCTACTCAAAAACAACCCGATGAGAAGAGGGTTTCAAACGTGTCCTTCCGCCATCGGGAGGATGACGCTGTTAAGCGTCCTCTAAAAACCCTCCTGAATAATTGGAAACCCCGGGATGGGGTTTGAGCGATAACCCTGAGCCTTCCCGCTCTTGCGGGAGGTAGGGGTAACTGGCCGAAGACCCGGCCAGAGGGGTTGAGAAACCCATTATTAGTGGGTTTTGATGAGACCCCTCAAACCTTCCCGCCCTTGGCGAGGGGTTAACTCGTTGGAACCCTCACTCTTCACGGCAGGGAGGAGGTCAGTCCTCAAACTTAATTGCCCCAAATACTGCGGCCCTAAGGTGGGGCCCTATCTCTTTGATAATTCCGGGGGCTTGCGTGCCCTTCTTAAGAACCAAAAGTGTTTCCATGAGTCCAAGCTCCTCGAGTCTCTTTACATCTCTTGAATGCCCGGTTTTTATTAATGCTTCTTCAACCTTTTCACTTATTGTGCCGGCAACGAATATCTTATCATATCCGTCGGTTGTCCACTGTTTTATTTGCCTCAGCTGTTTTTCACTGAATTTTCCTTCTATCTCCCTTGCCCCAAATTCCACTTTTGTGATTTCCAGCTCAACAGGCAGGTGATCTATCCAGCCGAACTCCCTTATGAGCTGTCTAGCCGGCTTATCTCCAAAGAGGGACTTGAGGTAATAAAGGGGAACCAACACATCCTTTGGAGCCGGCGAGAATATTCCGATGTCAACGTAGACTCCATAACCTACTTTTCCGAGGTCAATGAACCTTCCCCTGTATAGTTCTCCTTCTTTTACGCTGCTTAGCTTATAGGGAACCTCTCCGAACTCCTCTCGTATGAGGTTTGCAGAAACCTCTTCATCTTCTCCTTCTAAGGTTATTTTGACCCACTGTTTTTGAGTAATTCCTATCTTCCATGAAACTTCTAAGTCTCCTATAAGAGATTTAAGCTTTTTATTGAGCTTTTCAAAACCGCTTCTATCCCCATATATCTTCTCGAGAATAACAATCTCCATCTTATCATCCCCGCAGTTCACTAAATTTTAAACTTAAGCCTTTATTCCAAGTTCTTTTTCAAGCTTCTTAATTTTTTCTTGAAGTTCTTTTACTATCTCGTTGTTGTCATACTGCATAAGCATTTCACCGCACAGGGGGCATCTGAACTCATATTCCATCGCTTCATCAAAAGTCAGTCTTGGATGGCCGGGAGTTCCGCAGTGATAGTAGATTTCTTTAGTTTCTTCCTCAAGCATTTCTTTTAGCTTTTTGAGTTCCTGCATTTTTCTGGCTCTAATGAGTTCTGGTAGTCTCTTTGTTTCGAGGCGCCAGTAATAGTAGTACCATCCTGTATCTTTGTCCCTAACCCTCCTGAACTCTGCGAGCTGATTGTCATAGAGAGCGTATAAGATTTTCCGGACAGTATTTACCCTAATTCCAGTCATCTCCGCTATCTCTTCATCGGTTGCCTCCTTTTTCTTTTCGAGAGCCTTGATTACTTCAATCGCTTCTTCCCCACCTATTTCCTCTGCGAATTTCAGGAGCTCTTGGTTTTTTCTTCTGGCCATAAGTAAGACCTCCAAGTCTTTGGATTTTATCTTAAAAATTGATTTTGTGAACGCTGTATGAACCTACTAATTATATATTTGGGCCCCGTAGTATATATAGGTTTTTGTCGAAAAAAGAAGCTTAATGTACAAAAAAGGACTTCAGCTATTCGCTAAAATACTCATCAACAAGCTCCTTTGCAGAGGGCTTATAGAGTTCAAGAATTTGGATGTCTTCTATGACATTCCCTTCTCTAAGCTTCAGCTTAACCTTGCCACCATAAACCTGAAGATCAAGAAGCCCGTATATTGCATCTTCAGCCTCTAGAGGGGTTTTGAACTTCATTATATACTCGCCACTCTCATCTATGAGCTTTACCCAGTATTCGTTTTTCCTCTTAAAAGGCCGGGTAACTTTCGGCTTGAATTTCTCAATTGTTATTTCCAATGAAGCCACCTCCATGATACAGTTGCCCTTTAAGCCTTTTGTAGTCTTTTTTATGGTTTATCTCTGTTACCATTTTTAAGCCTTTGCATGTTAAAAACCACTATCTTTATGTATTCTGATCAGCATGAGTATCTTAGGGGAACAGTTATGTATGCAGTTGAGGTCTTTGATTTGAAGAAGAGGTATCCTAAAAATATTCCTCTCCCGTTAAGAAAGGTAGAATGGGTTGAGGCGGTTAAGGGCATCAGCTTTAAGGTTAAAAAGGGCGAACTTTTTGGCCTTCTTGGGCCCAATGGGGCTGGAAAGACAACTACAATAAAGATGCTGACCACATTGCTTGAGCCTACCGGGGGAGAGGCGAAAATTTTGGGATATGATATAAAGAAAGACGCAAGGGAGATTAGAAAGAGGATAAACCTTGTGGCAGAGGGAGAGAGAACTCTTTACTGGCGTTTGAGTGCGTATGAAAACCTGAAATATTTTGCGAGGATTTATTATGTCCCCAAGAGAGAGGAAAAAGAAAGAATTGAAAGGCTTCTCAAACTGGTTGGACTGTGGGAGAGGAAAGATGATCTGGTCATGAACTACTCGAGGGGGATGAAGCAGAGGCTGGCTATAGCAAAGGCTTTGATAAACGACCCGGAAGTCCTGTTTTTGGATGAACCTACTCTAGGCTTAGATGTGCAGAGCTCTATATTCGTTAGGGAATTTATAAGGAAGCTTGTTGACGAGAAAGGAAAAACCGTCCTCCTAACGACCCACTACATGGTTGAGGCGGAGCAGCTCTGTGATAGGATAGCCATAATAGACCACGGTAAGATTATAGCCCTCGATACTCCGGATGGGCTTAAAAAGCTTGTTAAAGACGAAGATGTCGTGGAGATACGCCTCAAATGGGAGGGCGCTTTTGATAGCTTACCTTGGAGAATGGCAGTTGTGGATGAGGATTCCGAAAGGGGAATTATAACCTTAAGAGGCCAGGTGGATGAAGAAGAGCTTCCCAAGGTGGTCGAATGGCTCGTAAAGAACGGGGCGAAGATAATAAGCGTAGAGCAGAAGGAGCCAACTCTGGAAGACGTTTTTATAAAGCTCACTGGCAGGGGGCTGAGGGATTGATATTGCTTGCTGTAATAGAGAAAGAATTTAGGATGTTTTTCAGGTATCCTTTGAGGGTAATAAGCTCTATTCTCGTTGGTTTAGTTTTTCTTCTTCAGTTCGTCTTCTTCGGACAGGCGGTTCTTGGGGGGAGGTATTCACAGCTTTTGGCGAGTTCTACGGGCATGGGGGACTATCCAACATACGCTTTGATAGGCTACGTCTTGTGGTGGGTTTCAGTTTCACCAATGGAAGCTTACGTATGGGGGGTGAGGAGGGAGCTCCAGAGGGGAACCTTCGAAATGAACATTCTCTCTCCGGCTAGGATTTTAGAGCTCCTCTCCGGATTGGCTGTTAGCTGGCTTTTAATGGATTCTGCCCTCATGGGAATCGTCTTCCTAATTGGCGCCCTGATATTTGATATCCCCCTAACGTTCACGATAATTCTGAAGTCTATTCCAATTATTCTGGCATCTCTCTTAGCTTTTTTAGGATTTGGGTTTATCTTTGCCGGACTTGTGATGCTTCTAAAGAACATAGGGCCTTTTGCTCAGATATTTGAGTTCGGAATGCTCTTTTTCTCCGGCGTCTTCTTTCCCCTTAGTGTGATGCCCAAATGGCTGGTTTCCTTCTCTAAGTTGTTTCCACTTACCCATGCTGCCTCCGCTGTTAGGGCAATCTTCGTTGGAAAAACCTACGCAGAAATACAGGGGGAAATAGTGTGGCTTCTCTTTTTAATTCCCCTTTACTGGGCAGCTGGATATCTAATTTTCAAATGGGCGGAAAAGATAACCCGGGTGGTTGGCTATGGAGGTTACTAACGAGCTCAGAGCGCTTTATGGTGTTGCAGTTAAGAGCTGGAGAATCTTTTTGAGTTACAGGGTGTGGTTTATCAGCGATGTCATGTTTGGATTTTTCTTCGTTGGTCAGGCTCTGCTGATAGGAATGGGCCTCACAGGCGAGAGAAATTCCCCCGCACTTCAGCAGCTTACTGGATACTCAGACTACGTAACTTTTGCAGTCTTGGGATTTATGGTACTGGGCTTTGGCTTGACTTTTCTAAGCGGCTTTGTGTGGAGCGTTGTTGATGAGCTCTACGCCGGCACTCTCGAGTACTCCTTTGCGGCCCCAATAAGGAGGCTGACGTTTTTCCTGGGCAACGTTCTTACCAGAATTTTCTTGTCACTAATCTACATGGCTATATACGTTCCCCTTTTTGTAGTGCTATTTGACATTCAATTCAACCCCTTTAATTTCATTAAAGCCCTTCCAGTGTTGTTTGTGGGTACGGTAGGAATGATAGGGATGGGAATGGCCGCCGCGGGCATTGTTCTTTATTTAAAAGACCCGGGCCCGTTCATAACGATTCTTGAAATGCTGGTCTTTGCGTTAAGCGGTGCTATGTATCCAATTTCAATCCTGCCCAAGGGACTCCAGATAATGGCGAAAATCCTCCCCTATGCCCCAACCAGTGAAGCCGTAAGAAAAGTTGTTGCCTACGGCTACGAAAAAGCCGTGGGAGAGATTTCCTATCTTGTGGGTCTCTCTTTAATCTATGCCATTTTGGGATATTTGGGATACAAATGGAGTGAAAAGCAGGCAAGAACAGTTGGCTTGAAGAGCTACTAAAAGGGCAGTCCTAGGTTCAGCTCTTTTGATATTTTTTTAATTTCCTCCAATGGGATAATTGCGCTTCTAGCGCCAACTTTCTGCACCGTTAGATATGCAAGTAAAGTTCCGAGCTTTGCTGCATCTTCAAGTTTCCACCCTTTGAGAACTCCATAGACGAATCCAGCATCAAAGGCATCCCCGGCTCCGGTAGAATCTACTACCTCGGCACTTAAGCCTCTAACTTCAAAGACATCTCCATTCTCGTCTCTAATCATTGCTCCACCGCCGTTTAATGTTATGATAACGTTTTTGGCTTTGACATCATGAACCCTATCCAGGCTTCCATATTTTCGTTTGAACTCGTCCTCGTTCATCAGCAGGTAGGTTATTTTGTCCTCGACAGATTCTGGAACTTCTGCCTCACCTATGTCCAGCGAAATGGAAATTCCTTTCTCGAAGGCAAAGTTAGCAGTCTTTTCAATGAGCTCTTTTGGATTTGATGACATGTGGATGTGTCGGGCTTTTGAAAGGTACTCAAAATCGACATCTCTGTATGCGTTAGCGCCGAGGTGCTTTACTATCCTCTTGTCTTCTCCTTTTATCAGGGAGATGGCTATTCCAGAGTGCTCATTGACAACTTTAATACCTCCTACATCCACACCGATTTTCTTAAAGTAGTTTATGTGTGCCTCTCCAATCTCATCGTTACCGACTGCGCCGATGAAGCCCACCTTAACTCCCATATGGGCTAACCAAGAAGCGGTATTGCCTGCAGCACCACCCAATCCAAAGTGGGCACTCTTGGCGATTATCTTCTCATGAAACTCGGGAAACCTATCTAAAAGGAGAGTTATATCGTAGTTGAGGTTGCCTATTGCAACTACGTCAAACATTTTCCCACCTCCAATTCTCTTCATTGTACTTTCACTTTATTTCGCAAAATTTATACCTTTTTCTTTTTCTTCATAGAATTCGTGATAACAATATGAAATGCCAGTCTGAGTTCACAATACTTCCCCACGCCACCCAGAAGGGAAAATGGAGAATAAGCGGCGCGAAAAGATTTTTTGAACTTATTTGAGGAGTTCATTCCTTGAGGAATTCTTTTGCTATTTCATATGCCTTTACAGCGTACATTAAGGCAGGTCCCCCACCCATTACTACAGCAACTTTCAGTGTGTCGAGAATTTCTTCTTTAGTTGCCCCAGCATTGATAGCGGCTTCACAGTGCCAGAGAATACAGGGCTCGCAGCGTATGACCACCGCTATAGCTAAAGAAATGAGTTCTTTTGTTTTTGTGTCGAGAGCATTTGGGCTCTCGGCAGTGTGGACGTATTCAATAAACTTGGAGAGTTCTGGAGCAGATTCGACGAGTTCACCAGTCTTTCTTTTTACGTTTTCCAAAGTCGATTTCCAATTTTTCTCAGCAGCCACGAGTTACCACCATCAGTATTTACAATTTTTGTAATATTTAAATTTTGCTTCATCCGTGCCCACATATGTACACTCTGACTCAAGATAATGCTTTTATACGATGGTAACATTAATTTAGATGACTGTCTAAGCCTTTAGATTGTGGGTGATATGCAATGGAAGATAGATTAGAAAAAGCCCTTAACTGGGCCCTTGAAAACTTCAAAGCGGACTACATAGAGATTCGCTATGAAAACATCAGCAAGAACACTCTGGAGCTCAAGGATGGAACTTTTACGACTTTTGCGGACAAGGGGCAGATGGGAGTTGCCATCAGGGTTCTTGCAGATGGAGCTTGGGGATTTTCCTCAACAAACAGACTTGAAAACCTTGAAAAAGCCATAGAAAGTGCATACAGACTTGCAAAGGCAACGGCAAAGGCTAAAAAGGAGAAAATCCAGCTTGCGGAGATAAAGACATATCAGGACTTCGTGAAAAGCAAGATGAAAATAAAGCCCAAAGAAGTTCCAATAGAGGAAAAGGTAGAGAGATTAATGGATCTGGAGTCTCTTCTCAAAGAGGACGGGGCTATAAAGTCAACGTGGCTTCGCTACGAAGATGCAAGCGGGGAAAAGATTCTCATAACAAACGAGGGCACAAAAATAAAGTGGGATTTGAACTACGTATGGCAGTACGTCTGGGCAACTGGCAAAGAAGGGGAAAAGCTTGCCGCTGCAAGAGATGAGGTTGGGGCAGTTGACTATGGCTGGGAGCTGTTTAAGGAGAAGGAGCCAAACGAGGAAGTAGCAAAGAGAGTTATCAGAAAAGTTCATGCCCAGCTGGAGGGTGTTGCACCAAAGCGTGGAGAGTTCCCAATAGTTGCTGGCCCGATAGTGGTGGGACTTATAGCTCACGAAGCCCTCGGACACCTTGCGGAGGCGGATTTGACGATAAACTCGCCCTTCAAAGATTTGATTGGAAAACAGATTGCTCCCGAATACGTTACAATGAGCGAGCGCATAGTGGAGGGCGGTTTTGGAAACGACCGCTATGACGACGAAGGCGTTCCAGTCAAAGACATTCACATAATTGAAAACGGAGTCTTGAAGGAGATAATGCTCAACAGGGAATATGCCCACAAGTGGAACATGGAGCCAAACGGCCACGCGAGGGCTGAAAACTACACCTATCCACCGATAATAAGAATGCGCAACACAATCTTTGAGCCGGGAGATTGGAATTTCGAGGAGATGATAGAGGACATCAAGTTTGGCTATTATGTAGTTGATTTCAGAGGAGGTCAGGCACAGCTCAACTCAGCTTTCCAGGTGGGAGTTCAAGAAGGGTACATGATAGAGAACGGTGAAATAACGAAGCCCATAAGAGACACTTCCATAAGTGGAATTGCCATCGAAGCCTTGAAGAAGATAAGTGCCGTAGGAAATGACTTTGGTCTCGAAATGGGGAGATGTGGAAAAGGGCAAACTGCTTTTGTTAGCTCTGGTGGTCCGCACATGCGCTTTGACGGAGGAATAATAATCGGGTGATAAAGATGGAAGAGCTTATCCGTTTTGGGGAAAAATTCTTTGACGAGCTCGAAATTGCCACTTACAAGAGCAGAGATGCGAGCGTTAACATTGAGCTCAACGAAGTTTCTACCTCCGCTCTAAGGGAGAGAGTTGTTACCGTTGTTAGGGGTGTTAAGGACAAGAGACTTGGAGTTGCAATAGTCGATAGCGGAGATAAAGAGAAAATCAAAGAAGCCATAGAGAGGGCATACAAGCTTGCAAAGCTCAACAAGCCCGATGAGAAGTGGGTCTCATTTCCCGAGCCCGGAAAATACAGAGAGCCGAGAAAAGTTGATAAAGAACTTAAAGAAGTTTCTCCAGACTACTTCGTAGAGCTCGCGAGAGAAGGCATTGGAATGGCATCGGAAGAGGGAATTATCGTTGCAGGTGGCGGTGGAGGAGCAGAGTGGGGAGAAAGCCTGATAGTGAATTCTCACGGCGTTAACGTATCTCAGGAAGGAGGAGGAGCGTTCTTCTACATCGAGCTCGTTGGGATGAAGGAAGGAAAAGTAACCCCCGGCATTTTTGACTTCGATGCAAAGCTTTCCCTCAAGCTTGATGTAGAAAGCGTTGTTAAAAACGCCCTGCAAAAAGTTAAGTGGGCATTTAAAACCGAAAAAAGCAAGACAGAGGAGGCGAAAGTAGTAATTGAACCATGGGCAGTTTCGAGCCTCTTATCCTATGCGCTCTTCCCGGCATTCAGCGGAGAGAGACTTGTTAAGGGCACAACACCTCTGGCCAACAAAATAGGGGAAAGCATCTCAAACGAGCTACTCACGATATACGACGATCCCCTCCATGAGCTCAGCATAAACCCGGTTATAGCGGACGATGAAGGCGTTCCAACGAGAAGAAATGTAATAGTGGAGAAAGGAGTTTTTAAAGGCTTTGTATGGGACAACTACTGGGCAAAAATCCACGGGGTTGAAAGCACAGGAAATGGAAAGCGGAACCTTTCTACCGGGGGCATAAGCATAGGGTTCCACAACGTTGTAATCGAAGGGGGTAAGAAGAGCCTTGAGGAGATTATCGGAGAGATAGAGCACGGCTACCTTGTGAGCGGTTTCCAGGGGGCTCACTCAAGCAACCCGGACAATGGAAACTTCGCAGTTGTGGCTAATCCGGCTTTCCTGATTGAAAACGGGGAGGTAAAAGGCTCTGCAGTGTTCATGATGAGCGGCAACGTTTACGAGCTGTTGCCGAACCTCTACGCGGTAAGCAGGGAGCAAAAGGTATTGCCCTTCGGAGGCAGCATGGTAGTGCCATCAATGGCCTTTGAGAACGTTAGAATAGCGGGAAAGTAGGATAATTTATCCACCTAATCCTTTTTAAACTCTCTTTTTGATTTTCCCCACATGTATGAGCTGACGGAGGATTACAAGCTCAGAAAGATTACCAAATACGAACTCGACATGGTAGATGAGAGAGACGACCTGCTCATAATTCCCCCATCTTCTAAGGCCGGTCCATGCGGCAATGATTGCGTTTTCTGCTACCTTATGTAGAATCCTCCGCAAATGATATACAGAGTTTCCAAACACGACACCCTCAACGACCCGGAGCTTGAAGATAGAATAGCCTATGCAAGAAAGCACTACGACCTGTGGATACGGGTCACAGATACGAGTGCAAACGTCCGATTTGACGAAAAGAGAATTGAAAGCCTCTACTCAGCTGGGCTTGATGAGATTCAAATCTCCCTTCACACAACGAAGAAGGACGTGAGGATTAAGCTTATGAAGAACAAAAACGCGGGGAGGGTCATTGACCTTTTGCCAAAGGTCGTGGAGAAGTTTAGGGTAATAGCAGATATAATACTGACTCCGGACTATAATGTTTCTGATATAGGGGAAATTTTGGAGGATCTGGACAGCTTTGGTGTTCATGAGGTTAGACTCTTCCCAATTGGGGTTACAAAGCACTCAAGAACGCGGGCTTTAACGAGAGAGGAGCTTCTATTTGTTAAAAACGTCGCCCTTGAGAAGCAGAAAGAGCTGAGCCTGAAGGTGGTCATTCCACCGATATTCCAGGCTCTGCTTGGCGAGTTCAAAATCCCACTGGAGCCCTTTGACATTGAGCCATCTTTACCAACTTACATTCTCACCGGGGAGCTCGCTTATCCAGAGATAAAACGCCTCTTTCCAAAAATTAATGTAATCATGGTCAAGAACGAGTTCTTTGGGGGAAACATAGGCACTGCTGGTTTGCTGACAGCTCAGGATGTCCTTAGAGAAGTTGAGAAGCTCCCAGAAGTTGATTTAGGGCTGCTTCTCCTCCCGGAGGTCATGTTCTATGGGGACTCAACTTTAGACGGCTGGAAAAGGGAAGAGCTCTTCAACAAAATTTTGGTGGAAAAGGGCTACATGGTCGAAACAGCCCTAGAACCCCAGGAGATTCCCAAAATAATTGAAAGGCTATGAAATGTAGTTGAACTCGGATTCCAGTATTTTCCATTCTTTATCTTCAAATGCTCCTCTGCTCCCAGATAGAACGAGGTAGCATCTGTTTAACACTGCTTCATCTTTGAGCTTCGATAAGTTTGTGTAGAACTCTTCAAAGTCATCTGCCGCTATTCTGAGTATTTCTAGATTTTCAATTAAAATCGCGAGATTTTTCTCTTTTGGAATATCTTCAAGGGAGTTCAGCAATGCCCGCGGGGAGATGCATCCATGACACGTTTTGGACGTTACCCAGAAAGCGGATACTTCCATTTTCATCCACTTTTTGACTTCCTCCGGGGGATCCCTTGAAAAAATAATCCCCTTTCTGCCGTCTAAAACTTCCATAAAGAAGTATCTAGCTTTTGTTTTGTCATCGAAGAGATATCCTCCCGGAGAGAAATCCTTAAACTCAAAATTTTGCTGATGAATGGTAACAAAAAGCTCGTAGGCTTTCTTGATTCTTTCATAGTGCTCTTCTTCAAAAGTCGCCAGCTGCAGGGCAAGGGCTTTAACGTCCCCATCTTCCGCCTTTTGAGCGAGCAGCTCATAGGCTTTCTTCGCAAAGAGCTCACTTTCCATGCAGTACTCAAGAGCTTTCAGGTAATCATCTACAGTTTCAAATTTAGGGTAGAATGGAAGTACTTCAACAGGAGGGGCTTCCACTTTAACTGGCTCTTCACCGGGATAAAGCTTTTTAAAAAGATTGTAAAGCTTGTTTCTGTGTTCTTCACTCTCTTCGCTCATCTGAATGAATAAAATCCTAATACTCTCTCTTTTGGCCTTTTTAGAAAGCTCAGCATAATATTTAGCTTCTTCCTCTTCGTTGAAAATAGCGTAGCTTAGAATCTCCTTTGGAGATTTGTTTTTAAGTGAATCGATGACCTTTCCCAGATATTCATCAGAGAACTCTTTGTTCATTATATCCCTCCAAAGACAACATTAGATCAACATCTTTAAAAACCTACTGGGAAAGTCACTAAAGGCGAGAAAAATAGAAAGGGTGAGAGAAGATGAAAAATCCATTTGAAAAGATGCCGACAATACTTCTTGCGGATGAGATCATTGACAAGGCTTTTAGGCGAGCTGAAAAAGCTGCCTCTGCCTTTAATCCGAGAGGGAGCGAGGTTAGTAAAGCGAGGCAGAGAGAGGAGCTTAGAGTTAGGACGGTTTCAAACGTTATCAGGGACAACTTGAAGAAGATTCTCGACAGGACTCCGGGAGCTTCAACCTTGCCTCCTTTCTACCAGGAACTCCTAGATACGCTCGTTGATAGGAGGACGTTCCATAAGGCTCTGGCTTCAATAAACTGGGGGATAAAGACCGTAAGAACACTTGAAGAGAGGTACGTGGAAAAAATCAGGTATTCGAGGGATCCAGAGGAGATTGCACGACTTAGGAGAGAATTTTATGGAAGAGTTGCGAGCGTTATAAAGGACATAGCCGACAATCTCGAGTACCTGAACAAAGCGAGGGATGTTCTCAAAGATATGCCCGTAATTGACCTCAGCCTTCCCACTATCGTGATAGCCGGTCATCCAAACGTTGGAAAGTCCACACTGCTGAGGAAACTCACGAATGCCAAGCCAGAAGTTGCGAGCTATCCTTTCACTACGAAAGGGATAAACGTGGGTCAATTTGAGGAGCACTGGATGAAGTACCAGGTTATAGACACACCTGGTCTCCTAGATAGACCATTAAGCGAGAGAAATGAAATCGAAAAACAGGCAATCTTAGCATTGAAGCACCTTGGCAAGCTGATAATTTACATCTTTGATCCGAGCGAATACTGTGGCTTCCCAGTAGAGGAGCAGATGCACCTTTTTGAGGAAATCTATAAGGAATTTGGAGAGTTCCCGTTCATAGTCGTGCTTAACAAGATAGACATTGCTGATGAAGAAAAGATAAAGAAGATCGAAGAATTCCTCAGGGCTAAGGGGATTGAACCATTGAAAATCTCTGCCGAGAAGGGAATTGGAATAGAAAAGCTAAAAGAAAGAGTTATAGAAATATTAAAGCCGGATATGGAAGCTATTGCCCGCAGTACGGGCAAAATTGAAGGTGAATAGGCTTTAGAGCTCCGCAGTGCTCACACTTTTCTTTTAGCTTTGCTCCACAGTTGGGGCAGTGCAGGTAATCATCCTTTACTGGAAAGCCGCAGCTGTAGCATTTGTTTTGGGCAATTCTTCTTTTATAAACCCTTTCAGGTTTGAAGTATTCCTTTCTCACATAATAGAGGGCTAAAAGAGTCGCAAGTGCTCCAAAAAGACTCAGGCCTATGAGGTGGATGGTGTCCCATATTGCAGAGAGCAGAAGGTAGATCAGCAACAGCGAAGAGTACGCTATTAGAGAGGAAGTGTAGATGTTTTTGTACCTCCGGAGGAGCAAAAGTGATACGACAAAAACTGGTAGGACAAATAAGAGCTTTAGAGCCAGAACCTTAAGCTTGTAGGCGTTGTAGGCCTTTGTGTATTCTTCATTTGCCTTCTGCATGAGCTCCTGGATTTTTGAGTTGAGCTCTTCAAGTTTTTCATGCGTCTGTTCATAGGCGCTTTTTGCTCCGAGATACTGGAAGTAGGATTTCTCATACTCTTCTTTGGCTTTCAGGTATTCCCTCTTCAGTTCTTCTGTTGCGTTTCCGCTCTCAAGTGCAACTCTGTATTCCTCTCTTTTGAAGAGGTAAACTCTCTCAGCCTCGGTTAGATTGCTCTCTGCCTTTTGATATACCTCGAATAATTGCCTTTCAAGTTCCATCAGGCGGCTTTGGTTCTCAAGAAGGGGTCTTATCCCATATTTTTCTTGGTAATATTCATAATCCGGTCTTTGGGGAACATTCTCAAGTTCCCTGAGAACGTTTATGCTCGCCAGAAGGAGAAAAGCAACAAATAAACTTGCAAGTATCTTTTCAATACGTGAATATTCCATTACTTACACCAGAATGAAATAGGAGACTAAAGTATATAAAAGTTCGCAGAAAAGGGAAGAATTCAGGCATTTTCTTCCTTAATAAGAACTGCGTTTACAACGCCATCTTGTCCTGGTCTTGAAGTAACGATTGCCTTTCCAATCTCTGTCTGGATTATTGCACCCTTTGTGATGATGTTCCTTCTTATGTATTGCCTGTTAGCTGGGTTCTCAACTACGCTGATTATCTTTACCTTTTTACCCTTTCCGTTTTCGAAAACGTTTGCGTAGAGTGCCTTTACGAGCCTGACCTTCCTGTTGCCACCGTATGTTCTGATTATCTTCCTTTCCTCGTTGTCCTCAACTACTCTTGTAAATGCTGGCTCTCTTCCGAGCTCCCTTTTTCTCTTCTTTCTTGCGAATATGATTCTTCCACCTGAAGGCTTTTTGAGTGATCTTCCCTGCCAGATAGCCATAACTCTCACCTCATGATGATCTTAACCCTATGGGCATTTTAGAGATTTACTTATAAATCTTTTCCCGCCCAAACCCTTAAAACTATGCCCTCCTTATTTCCATTGGTGATGATAATGGGGGCTGTAGATGCTTTTGCCAGAACTATTGTAACTATCACAAGAAATCCCAAACTTTTGCTAATCCCTTTGGTGATCTCGATTATCCTAAGCCCAATTTCTGCTTATCTTGTCAACGAGATGCCGATGTTTGAGGGAATTCCTGAACTTCAAGAAGGGGATAATGAGAGCATTATCTTCGAAGAGCATGGTGCATTTTCCGAAGAGATGCTTAATGAACTTGCAGACTTTTTCAAGCTTTTAATGGTCTTCATGGTTGTCTCTCTCCTCCTCCAAGCTCTGAGTGAATATGCGGTTATAAAAGGTGCATTAATAGCAGAAGAAGGGAGAGAATATTCGCTCGTTGATCTAATATACGAGGGAATAATGCATGTTTTTCATGTGTTTTTGGTGGTTTTAATTGTAGGGATTGTGAGCTTTGCAATAATCTTAGTCCCAATCTTTGTCTTTGGACTTTTGTTCCTCGTTTCTGGGGGGAACCCTGCATTTGTCTTGCTGATATTCTTAGTTGAACTCCCCCTTGCCCTGCTCGTCGTAGGGGCGGGTTCAATGGCTGTGCCTATCTATGTGCTAAACAACTCCATTGTGGCCTCTCTGAGATGCTTCTCACTGGCTTTCAAAAACAAACTCTCCACAGTGGCTTTTGGGGCATTGCTTACCCTGTCAATATTCTTCCTCCTAGCAGTTCCGGCATCTTTCGTCGGTCTGCTGTTTTTAGGGAGAACTGACTTTATGGCAAATTTAATAGCCAATCTCCTGCAAGCACCGTTTCAAGCATTAATTCAGACTTTAACGGCCGTTGGGGGATTGATGCTCTATTTAGAGCTTTCAAAGAAGGAAAAAGAAGAACTATTAGAGCTTGAATTTTAGCCTTTCATTTCTTTCGCTGCTTTTACCAATCCCCTGAATACAGGTGCTGGGTTCATTGGCCTTGACTTAAACTCTGGATGGAACTGGGTTGCCACGAAGTAGCGTTTGTCTGGAAGCTCAAGGATTTCCATTCTTCTTTCGTCGTCTCCCGCTATCCCACTGAACACAAGGCCCGCCTTTTCAAACTGTTCCACGTATTCTGGGTTTACCTCCCAGCGGTGCCTGTGGCGTTCATATATGAGCTCCTTACCATAGAGCCTGTGGGCAAGGGTGCCCTCTTTTATTTTAATTGGATACGCTCCAAGCCTCATGGTGCCACCGAGCTTGTCAAGCCCCCTTTGCTCCGGCATGAGGTCAACAACTGGATACGGCGTTTGTGGGTCTATCTCGGTTGAGTTTGCCCCTTCGAGGCCAAGTACGTGTCTTGCAAACTCCACAACGGTTAGCTGGAATCCAAAGCAGATGCCAAGGAAGGGGATGTCGTTTTCTCTCGCATACTGGATGGCCATGATCTTGCCCTCGCTGCCCCTTGCACCAAATCCGCCGGGCACTATTATACCGTGAACCCCTTCAAGGAGCTTAAAGCCTTCTTTTTCCAGGTCTTCAGCTTCAACCCATCTTATCTTCACCTTGACGTCGTTGGCAACGCTTGAGTGCTTCAGTGCTTCCTTTATGCTGAGATATGAGTCGGCAAGCTTGACGTACTTCCCTACAATGGCTATCTCCACCTCATCCTTCAGGCTCTTGTACTTTCTGACCATCTCTTCCCAGGTCTTCAGTTCAGGTTCTCTCTCTTCAAGTCCGAGCCTTTTAGTTAAGTATTTACCGAGCCCTTCCCTCTCAAGGAGGAGCGGGACTTCATAGGTGTCTTCAACGTCGTAGGCACTTATCACTGCCTCTTCTGGCACGTTTGTGAAGAGGCTTATCTTTTTTCTGGCCTCCTCTTCCAAGGGGTCTTCACTCCTCGCCACTATTGCGTCAGGCAGAATTCCCAGTGAGCGCAGCTCCTTAACGCTGTGCTGTGTTGGCTTGGTTTTTTGCTCTCCAACGACTTTGAGCTTTGGAACGTAGGTCACGTGGACAAAGGCGACGTTTTCTCTCCCTTCTTCGATCTGCATCTGACGGGCTGCCTCAAGGAATGGCATGCTCTCTATGTCACCAACTGTACCACCTATTTCAACGACAACAACATCATACTCCCTGGCTATTCTCCTTATGCGCTCCTTTATCTCGTTGGTGATGTGGGGTATAACCTGCACGGTTGCACCTAAGTAGTCGCCCCTTCTTTCTTTCTCTATAACTGCAGAATACACCTTTCCGGTTGTTATATTGTGGTCAAACGTCAGGTTTGTGTCCAAAAAGCGCTCGTAGTTTCCAAGGTCGAGGTCAACTTCTCCTCCATCATCGAGTACGAAAACCTCTCCATGTTGATAGGGACTCATTGTTCCGGCATCGTAGTTGATGTACGGGTCTATTTTGATGTTTGTGGTCTTGAATCCCCGTGCCTTCATGAGCATGCCCAGTGAAGCGCTCGTTATTCCTTTTCCAAGTCCGCTCACAACTCCACCGGTTACAAAGATGAACTTTGCCATGTCAAAACCTCCAAAAGTTATGTTGTCCTTTGCAGCAAGGAAGCTTAAAAGCTTTGTTTAGAAAAATCTAAAAACGATAAACTCCAAATTATAACTCCCAGCGAAAAATGAGAAAAAAGCTACGGAAATTAAATGCCGTTGTTATCGTTAATCTCTATTCCCTCTTCCTCTTTTCCGTTGTGGAGCTCTTTAATTTCAAAAACTTTCAAAGGCACTTTTTTCAGGGCTTTTCCAACAACCGCTTTGGCTATCCTCTCCGCGTGCTCGAGGCTTTGAGCATTGAACACCTTAAGCGTTAGGTAAATTCCAACCAGACCAACATTCCCGATAACAAACGCACTCTCAAATGGGGACCCACAAACAGGGCATTGGGAATAACCGATTTCAACCCTCACAAAGTCGAGTTTCTCCTTGTTTAGTGCCTTTGCCACCTTTGATACGGCAACGTTTATCGCATCTTCGGCACTTTCAACATCTCTCACTATTATTGGAGCTTCAAGGACGACTATATAATCTCCCATCTTCCTCACCCGAATGCAAATAGTCTGTCATCTTCACCTTTAAACACTCCAAGTCTTACCCCTGCGTCAATAAAGCCATGGGCGTAGTTCAAAGCGGCAAATGCTGTGACGTAGTCCCCTTTCTTGTAGTAGTATTCAGCGTCGCTATAGTAGCTTTTTGCCATGGTTAAAAAGTCTTGCGCTACAGAGAAGAGGAGGCTTTTTTCATGGACTGCTATCTCAAGCTTCTCAAGGGCTCTCCTTGTAATTTCAAAATACTTTTTAAGTTTCTCTTCGGTGATCTCTCGCTCCACCTGTCTCGCCCCTTTTGAGTATTTTGAAAACCTTATAAAGCTTAGTTTTTATACCCTTTTCGGTGGATGGATGAAGGTAATAGACCTCTTCGCAGGTGCGGGGGGATTCAGCAGAGGGTTTAAAGAAGAGGGATTTGAAATAGTCGCCGCTGTAGAGAACTTTCCTCCAAAAGCAAAGACCTATCAGGTCAATTTTCCCGAAACGATTGTCTTTGTGGAGGACATCAAGAAGCTTGATGCGGAGAAGCTCAAAAAGGAGATTGGAGAGGTTGAAGTAATTATAGGCGGTCCTCCGTGTGAGCCCTTTACCGCAATAAACCTGAAGAGGAAGGAGGACCCCCTTGACAGGCTTTACAATGATCCAATTGGCAGACTGGTTCTCCATTTTATCAGATTTTTGAAGGCTTTTAGGCCAGCAATTTTCGTTATGGAAGAGGTTCCTCAGGTCATGGAAGGCCCTCTGAAAGAAGCCCTCCAGAAAGAGTTCAAAAAAGCCGGCTATGAGGTTTACTTTAATATCCTAGACGCTTATGATTATGGAACGCCACAGATAAGGAAGAGGGTATTTGTGTCAAACATTCCCCTAAATCCGCCGAAAGTTAAGGAGAAGCTCACCGTGTGGGATGCAATAGGCGATCTTCCTGATCCACTATTCTCTGAAGAAGAAATCCCAAACCACGAGTACGTTCCCCTCTCTGCTAAGAAGAGGAGGGCAATTGCAGGGCTTGAATGGGGGGAAGCACTGCACTCCTTTGGAGGCAGGTTTAAGAACTGGATAAGACTACACCCTTACAAGCCCGCCCCAACTGTTAGGGGGACGAGCAGGTTTATCCATCCGTTTGAGGACAGGCTCTTGACGGTTAGGGAGCAGGCAAGGCTTATGGGCTATCCAGACTATCATATCTTCCTTGGGGGGAGAAACGTGCAGTATGACAGCGTTGGGGAGTCTGTCCCACCGACGGTTGCAAGGGCTATAGCGGAAGTTGTTAAGGAGATGCTCAAGAAAAACCTATGAGCGAAAGATTTATATTTGGAGTTCAACTTTAATGGTTTGGGCGGGCCCGTGGTCTAGCTGGTTATGACGCCACCCTTACGAGGTGGAGGTCCGGGGTTCGAATCCCCGCGGGCCCACCATAACAGCCCTTACCTGCGTAAGCGCTGGCGGAATGTTGAGTGCTTTTCTAAGGATTTACAATAAATGAACGGGG
>NZ_WHIZ01000031.1:0-22414 GCF_009372125.1 Thermococcus sp. 101 C5 | reverse complement strand
TCTAGTTTTGGTGGTCCGCCTGGTGATTTTGCTGAGTGGCTTCAGGAGGTGATGCCCCAGTTATCCTAACAGTATCACATGAGAAAGAGCTTTCGTTAAATGACCCAAGGAGGATAGTGAGTGTACGAAAAGTTTGAATATTATCATAAGGTACTAAATATATTCACTGGCAATACTTCTTTAAGAGTCAAAAACTGAGGTAATGCCAAATGAAAGTTCAAATCCTTGAGTTTAGAGAAAAATTTGCAGAAAGTGTTGAGGAGCTCTATAGCACGTTAGGCTGGAAATTCAGCCCAAGACTTGTGGATATCTGGACGAGCATGGGAGAATACTCTAAAGTTCTGATAGCGCTGTCTGACAGCAGAGTCGTCGGAAAGGTGACCCTAGATGTGGCTTTTCCTCCTTACGCAGAGATTGTTAATCTAGTGGTGCGCCCAGAATACCAAGGAAAGGGCATCGGGACAAAACTTGTAGAGGAATGCATCAAAATATCCGAGAGTAGAGGACACAATATTCAGTTCCTGATGACGGATTACGACAATACTGCAGCGCTAAACCTTTATAAAAAATTTAATTTTTATCCGGCGGTACTCTCTAAAAGGAAGCAGCTCTGGCTTTTCAGGTTTGGGAAGGGCAGTTTTGTCGAGGACTTTCTCAAAACCCACCCTCTCTTTGAGCTTAGGGTTTCCAGAAAGAAGGTTAGCTTTCACGGCGAAAAACTCTATGAGACTTCTTTTGCCAATATAATGAGCAATACACGCTTAAAAGTTTACTTTAGGGGACAGCCAGGGCAAGAGGGAACAATGCCGAGGTTGCCGGAATTTCTTTTATGGAGGGGGATAGAGGCTTTGATTTGGTTGCCCATGAAAATCCGTTTGAGCTCGAAATCTTCAACTATGGGAGAGAGTCGAGATTCGATATTAAGCCACTGAACCCGAAGGGTCTGGAAGTTCTCGTTGAGAAACGGAGTTTAAAGCTTTCCGGGAGTCAAAACGAAAGAATAAGGGTGGATTTCGATAGAACTAAGGATTTTAGCATTCCCACTGATTATCTCTCATTTGGAACGGTTGTTGCCTCGTTCAAGATAAATGAAAAATTCGTGATTTCAGTTGGGAAGGATCATAGGCGTTAAACGTTACGTTTTTAGCTCTCTTTTGAATCTTAATTCCTAATTTGCTTTCACAATATTTAGAAAACTTATTTCAATAATTCCCTCTTAAATTTTGGAAAAATAATTAAAAATTTGGTTACATTTTGAAGTTTTAAGGTTTTAAGTTCTTTTGATTTCTGGAATGAGCCTTTTTAGTGTTTACTTTTTTTTTCAAAGTTAGCTTTACTATTGTAAATCAAAAAAGTTAAATAATTGAAATTACAATAATAGTTATGAAAACTTGAAGGAGGTATGAAGATGAGATTGGAACTGCTGGGTGTTTTACTTTTTATTTTCTTCTAAGAACTTTCTTAACATCTCCACCTTCTCCATCCTCCCAAGCTTGAGATAGGCTTGATACTCATACTCTAAATCCAAAACGGGGATTTTCATGTCCTCAACTTCTACGAAGCGTTTGTATTTATTTATATCCACCGGTTCTTCCCATTCATCATTGACTTTCTTTTGAATATCCCCCATTACCTCAACCTTAACCCCATCGATCATCAGCACTCCAAAGTGAGACCGGATTTTCTCGCTCTCCTTGAATCGGACGGGCTCGACCACGAACTCAGAGAAGAGCCTCTCAATTTCATAGGCCCCTTCCCTGTCCGTCTGGATGTCAATGTCATGAGGTTCAACGGGGACGCCTTGGAGTGCAAAGCCAAGGCTTCCAGTAATGACCCAATTGACGTTACTCCCACTTAACCTTTCATAGAGCTTGCGGAGAACTTTGAGATGTGTCCGAGGGATCATCTCCGCACCTCACAGTGTCTATAGAAAGAACAAGAACACCTCCATAAGCTTCGCGATAGTGGAGAACTCCGAAGGAGAGCTCGTTGGCTTTTCCGGGCTGGAAGCAATACATTGGCAGGCGAGGAATGCCTTTGTGTGGTACTTCCTTGGAAAGGAGCACTGGGAGAAGGGCTACGCAACGGAGGCATTAGCTCTGATGTGCAGGTTCGCCTTTGAGAACATGAACCTCATCAAGCTCCACACCATCGTCTACGAGCCGAACAAAGCTTCCATCAGGGTTCTCGAGAAGAACGGCTTTAAGCTGGTCGGGAGGTTCAGGAAGCACTTCTACATCCCGGGGCATGGGTACGTTGATGGCCTTGCCTACGAGCTCCTCAGAGAGGAGTGGCAGGAGTAGTAGTCCATCTTAAGGTCATAAGAGACATACATCAGTGCGGGAGTAATTTTATAAACTTTTGACCGATTAAATTTTGGTGGCGGTTATGGATGAAAAGTTCAAGAGTGCGGCCTTTTTCCTAATAACCGCGGTACTCGTAGCACTCCTCGTTGGCGCCCACTACAGAATAGAAAAACTCGAAGGCGAGCTTGAGAGATATGCCGGCCAGAGGGAGGAGATAACCCGGTTTGTCTGGGCGGAATACGGGGCCGATGTCTACGCCGCGATAAACCATTTCATGGAGACGAGGCCCGACGTTGCGGAGAAGCTTGGGGAGAATGTGGAGATAAAAGTGGATTACATAGTGCACGGCCGGTTTGGGGCCTCCTACGACCTGCGGGAGCAGCTGTTTTGGGTGTACTACGATGAGTTCAGGAACACTCGATACGAGGACGTGGTTTATGTTAAGCTAATAGCCCATTATCCGAGCAACTGGAGTGTGGCAAGGGGCTTTCCATGGGTGGAGTATAAGGTGAACCACACCACCCACCAGGTCATTGGGGTTACGGGAACCACGGCGCAGTTCGCACTTATGAGCCACTTCTCCTACGAGAAACGCCAGGAGATTCTAAGGGAGCTTGGAATAGAGAACGCGACCACCGAGTGCAGCAGTACTTTCGCCCTCATTAGGGCCGACGGGAGCTGGGTTGACATCGAGCTCAATTGCGCCGAAAACGGGAAGAGCCTCTGCTGGTTCACCATAGGGTGGGTGGAGGAGAAGAGCGGGAAGCTTGAGCGCGTGGTCGTTACGAAACCATTTGAGGGCTCCTGCGGAAAGGAAAGGGAAGATACCGCGCTCCAGCTCCGGGAAGAGCTAATGGGTGATTCCTTCGAAGTTCCTCCAGACATCGCGGAAAAACTCCTTAACCTCACGGGCGGAACGGTGTACGAATGGACTGCGGGCGATTAAAGCGGAAACAATCGCCCAGCTGTTGGAATTCCACGCTCCACGCGTCATGGGCAGTTATTTCCCGATGACTGCCAAAAACGCCTCCCGCAGGTCGCCGTGGCTCTCCGCCCGGCCAACGGTAACGTCCTTGACTATCTTCATCCCCTTCTCTCTTGCGAATTCCCTTATTTTCCCTCTCAAACCGTTAATGTCGAAGTCCCCAACGATGATGCGCCCTCCTTCTTCGAGCACTCTGAATGCTCTCTCAAGAAACGGGTCTGGCTCAAAGTCGTGCAGAGTATAGGAGAACACTACGGAGTCGAACTTTTCGTCGAGGCTCATCTCCAAAAAGTTCCCCTGAGCGAACTTAGCCTTTTTCGTAACTCTATTCCCTAAGCGGTTGCAGAACTCGATCACCTCCAGACTCTTGTCAATGCCAACGACCATCTCAACCTCGTCTTTTAGGGCCATCTTGAACGTCAGGACTCCAGTCCCGCAGCCGACGTCGAGAACCTTTCCCTTAACATCCTCGGTTATCATCTCCATGAGCCTCTTTCTGATCTCCAACTCTTCTCTATAGGACGGATATCTGGCGAGTAAGCTGCCGACGAGCCAGTAAAAATCATCCTCGCTTCCTCCGAAGTCGTGAAACGTTCTTAGAGCCTCTTCATAGTAGAGCTTTAGAATGTTCATCCTGAATCACCTGGTAAGCTGAAATCAGGGTTAAACTAATGCCCCTTCACCAAAATAACTTTGCATGAAAATTTTTTAAAACTCTTTTGCGTTGCAATAGCAGGGATGGCTATGAGGCCCATCATCCTCAAAGGTGAGAAAGTCTCGCTCGGAATTCTCCTTAAGGAAGACCTCCAAAAAAGTTGGGAGTGGTTCAACGAGCGCAACACCGCCAGGGCGCTCTTCAATTCTGCCCATTTCACCCTCCCTGAGGAAGAAGAGGAGTTCTATGAAGAGATGAAGAAGAACAAGGATAAGATGCCCGCTTTTGCCGTGGTTGAAAACGGTAGCGGAAAGCTCGTTGGTGTGGGGGGCTTTAACTGGGTGAACTACCAGGCGAGGTGGGGTGAAATATTCTACTACCTGGCCCCAGAGGAGCGCGGGAAGGGCTACGGAACCGAAGTGGTGGCCCTTCTGGTGGACTATGCCTTTAACCACCTGAACCTCCACAAGGTCTGGGCGAAGGTGCACGCCGACAACAGGGCTTCGATAAGAGTCCTCGAAAAGAACGGGTTTATATTGGCTGGAAGGCTTAAAGACCACGTCTGGAGCGATGGGAAATACGTGGATGAGCTGTTCTACGAACTAATCCAAGCGAGCTGATAGTGACCTTATCACAGCAAATGGCACTAGAGGTGTTACAAAAAGACATTTATGCCTCAACACCAAGTGAAAATTAGTGATCATCATGAGAAAAATTGTAGGGATCCTCGTGGTATTTATGGTTCTTGCTTCGGGGTGCCTTGGGAACTACAGGGTGAAAACGCCCGGAACATCACAAACGGAATCCCCCACAACTACGCCCTCCTCAACAACCCCAGTTTCTCCTAGAGAAGAGAGCCTCGACAGTTCATTACTGACTATCGAAAGAATAGCCCCCTCGGATCCGCTCTGCGGTGTAGATCCAGGTGAAGCTATCTCCCAGTTCATTGAGGCCCTTCGAGATGACTACTCACTCAAACCTACCGAACCGGATTTTTCGGCTCCAGAGGGGAGCCTTGCCAGCGAGGTTTTCGAGATTTCTGAGGTTTCGGGAGCTCACGTGGGAGTTTTTGTGTATCAAGACTATTACTCAGCCTCTCGGGCATTGGAAGAGCTCAAAGAAAAGTTTGATATCAAAGCAAACACCACAAACGGATTCCAGTGGAAAGAGAAAGACGCCCTTTACTCGCTTATACCAACGTATTTCAGGGGGTTCTACCTCCTTGTTTTATTCAAGGTACCTTACAGTCAGGACCGGATCGATGAAGCTGAGTACACCCTCAATCAGCTCATGTTCCATACACTGTGGGTGGGCCCATCGCCAGGGAAGATGCTGGGCCTCTTCATGCACACCAGAATTCTCAACCAAACCTGGGGGAGCAGCGCCTTCTCCGACGATATGCTCTCGGTTAGCGGAGTGACTCCAGAGGGGGCAAGGATCGAGGCGGCCGTTTATAGGGCGGGATGCGGCTGGGAGGTTTATGACAAGTTGAAAGAAAAAATTGAAGAGCTGGGTTTCGAGGAGAAAGCCCTTCCACAGCTTAAATCTCACGATCCCGCTGGAGAGGTTGCCCAGAGAGCCTACTTTGAGAAGGATCTTGGAGTTTACATAGAACTGTACTGGGGGCCGGGAATGGACAGGGTGATGCTCCTCTACGGGAACAAAAGTGCCGTAAAAACGGCGGTTTTGAATATGTGGTTGGAAAATAGTTCCACCAGCTAATATCGTTCACATGAAAGGCAAGTCTTAGAGGAAGGAAGAGGACTTCATTAACTTAATCTTTTTTGGCCGCCTTTATCGTGGGCCCCGGTGGAGAGCTCCTCAACGTCTCCGCTGACAGCCTCTTCCAGAAGTGCGTCCCCCTCAAAATCCTCGGAACGGTGGGGATCTCTTCGACGCCCTTGCGACGCTCGTCATCCCGCTCTCGTAGCTAATATTTGCATGGATGATTGAAAAAGGGATGGCAGTGCTTGTTGCTTCACCCTTCGCGGCTGGAGTGGCGTGCACTGGAACGGCTCTGTCGTATGTTTGTTTTGTTAAGTTCTCCACGGCCAGGAGGGAATAACCTAAGTAGGCCTTTCTACCTGACGTCTTGTCCTAATTATTGTGGACTTCTCAGCACGTTAAAGCACTCTCCAAAGTTACTTTGCTTTAATCTCGGCTATTTCCAGAAGCGCAAGTGATAGAAATTACTTTTTTTTTTCGAGTGATTTTACGTATATGAAGTAGAAATCCTTAAATAGTTTGAACGCACATAATATTATGAAAATCCGTGGGGTGATATCAATGAGGTGGAAGTTGCTTGGTGTTTTGCTACTCGGTTTGTTGATTTTGGGTTCTTTTAGCCTTGTTAGTGCAAACAAGACACAAAACCCTTGGGAAGAGTGGGCAAAGGAGCATACAGTAAAAGTTCTTGTTATAGAAAAGGTTTCATACAAGAACGGAGAGCTCATTAGGGAAGTAATCTATACTGGGGACGACTTAAGGAATAAACTCAATGTCGGCAAACTCTCGAGGATTGAAAAGATAAAAGTAAGTGGAACAACTTTGGAGAAGAAGTATCCTAAAGGCGCTCAAGCATTAATGTCTGGAAAGTCTATAAGTAGGACATACTACAAAACAACGATATTAACAACCTCTAACGATCCGTTTCCTTGGTGGGATTATCCCCCATACTTACCAAGATGGACGTGGAAAGTATGGTACGACGAGTTCAGCATCCCTCATTATGAAAAGGCAGATCCTGTGAACTTAGTCTGGGAAGGTGGGACAAAAAGCGAGGTCAAAGAAGTGTTGGAAAATGAAGGATGGTATGATTGGGTAGTGGCGTCCAATCAATACATCTACGATCCTCCACAATATGGAGGAAGCGGATGGGAGGAAGGAGACGATATGGCAACATCCAGAACATTCGGACCAAGACACCACGTAAGGCTCTGGGTAATCTACAATGGAAAAATTATTGGCTCTGCACATTACGAGGACAGGGATCATGACGTTATATCCTTTGAGCAGGCTGAAGAAAAGGTTGCGCTCTACTATCATTCCCCGTGGGTCATAACCCCCGATCATTACTACCTCTACAACTACATTTCAAGCCCGTACAACGACGGATACGCTACCAAAATCAGAAAATGGTGAACAGCCATGAAGGAACACAAAAGTGCCATTTTCTTTTTAATCCTTGCCTCTCCCCTTTGGATCTTAACCATAATCGGAATCACCGAGCTTGCCCAGCATTATCCTAATGCCATAGACAATATTCCCCTTGTAAGGGTTCACTATGACCCTATTTCAGGAAGGTATCTTTTATCCGGGGCCTACGAACTCGTGTATCCCACATTCTTGCTCTCGGTGCTCACACTGGCATTCCTGTGGAAAACGAGAGTGTCCCCCCGGGAATTCGGAGTCTTGGCATTAACTGTCCCATTAATAACGTTAGTATTCGCATTTGCCATCAGTTCACTCTCCGGCCATTCCGATTACAGCGATAGCGGTCCGGTGCTGATATTTGGTGCGTACATTATGCCGGTTGTTTCATTCCTGCTTGGAGTCGCTTTGTATCAAGCACTTAGAGCAGTTCGAGTTCATAGTAATGGAGATATGACAGGATGAATATGTAAAGAGGAGATGTTATGAACGAAACCCCATTAGAGCACAAAAATCCGATGATGGTGAAAGAATACACTTTTTCTATTATTTTTATAATCCTGCTCATTGAGCTGACAGTGTTTGCCCTAAGCGAGGTGGGGGGTTTAATAACCGCGAGCGGAGGGGGTCTGGCTATCATTGGGGATTATCATTTTTGTTCCCGCTACTCTCAACCCCTCTATTCCTCTCATTGGTTCGTGTGTCGCCAGGAGAATTTGGAGTCTTCACCCTTTTGGTAACACCTTTTACAATATTTGCCCAGTCCATAATCGCGAGGATTCTGAGTCCAGCCTACTACGATGAGAGTTCAGGTGGGGTAGTTGTTATCGTCCTTTTCTACATTGGGTCCTTGTTGGGGATAGCTTTGTATAAGGCTTTTCAATCGTTTAAGAGGAGTCGTTAAAAGCTACGTAGCGGTGATCCGGAAATAAAGAGGTGCTTGTACATTATTGCCACCTCTAAGAAAGGGGCAAAAGGATTCCAAGTCTGAAAGGAGAAATTACTTTTTTCTTTTGAAAGCTTCGCCCTTTAGGGTGGGGATGCAGTGATTGAAAAACCAGCCCTTGGAAAGACGAAACCCTTAAATGTCTTGGCTTTTTAATAAGGCCTCGGAGAGGCCACTCAAAAAACCCGATGAGACAAGGTTTTACGTTACCACTCCGCCTTGGAGTGGTTAGGACGCTTAACAGCGTCCTTCAAAAACTGCCCTATCAAGCAGTCAAAGACTGAAGTTTGACATCCAAACCATAACCCCAATCCGCTTTGCGGTAGGGGTAACTGGGGCAAGACCGTCCCCTCGGGCTGAACCGAAAGGTGGTAACGCCGAGTAGGTTATGAGTTGCCCGTAAACCTTCCCGCACTTGGCGAGGGGTTAAAGCTAAATCTCGCCGTTCACGGCGGGGAGGAGGTCAGATTAAAGGACACTTCAGAGGTTGTAGGCATGGAGTGGAAAAAGAGAGATAGCGGTGCACCGGTATTCGTAAAACCGTATTACACCACCGCAACAAGGATCGTCGGAGTTTTCTTTGGTGGTGTGGAAGGGACAACAGTAACGGGTTTCAGCGAAATTGACGGAATATTCTGTGAGTTAGGGAACATGGTGGTGGCATATGATAGTTAGGCGTGCTGTTGTTGTATTTTTCTTTTTATTGCTTATTGGAGCTTTTGTATTTTCCCGAGCAATGAAAACCGCCGAAGTCCAGGTCACCATATACTACCCAGGGGAACTCGTGAGCGAAGGCTACCTCGTGGAGGACGGCCAAGTAATCCTCAAGTTCCATGCACTAAATAGCTCCGAGGAAATCAAGACGAAGCATGAAACCTTCAAAGTTCGTTGCTTCTTCTGCAATCTTGATCTTGAGAACGCAACCATCCTTATAGATGGAGCCTCTCTGAACCCAACCTGCAGGGATTATATTATGACCTTTGATAAAAAGGGAGATATTGTTGGAATGCACTACATTGTGACTCCTTACAACTTGAGCGAAATTGCAGAAATCAAAATTCCTGAAGGACATAGATTCAAAGGCTTAAAATTTGAAAACAGCACTCTTTTTATCCTCCTAACTTCGGAAGGCAGTGAAGGAGTTAAGATTATCAGGTCAGAAGTTATAGCAAAATACAAAGAAGGACTCAAGAGCGGATGGATAAGGGTCGTCTATACGGATGAAAGAAGAAGCTGGGAAGGTAGGGTGTACAGCTTTGAAGAGGGAGAATGCCCAATACTCATCGAGATGTAGTGACTTCAAAAGCGAGTAGTTTTTTGTGGCGGACTTCATTATCTCCCTAGATAAGTTCTGGGGAGGCAAAAGCATAAATGTCCAAGGGATCAATGCTATTATTAGGTGAACCCCAATGAAACCCGTCATCCGCGAGGCTAAACCCGAAGACAGGCCATTCATCGAAGAAATAGCAAAGCTAACATGGGAAGGTGAAGATTACCTCGCAAGAGTCTTTGATAGCTGGGTAGAAGATGGAAACCTCTATGTTCTTGAGCTTGAGGGAAAAGTAATCGGAACGGCAAAGCTGACTCTTTTACCCGATAAGGTTGGCTGGCTTGAAGGGCTTAGAGTACACCCCGACTACAGGGGCAGGGGCTTTGGAAGAATGATTCACAATTTCATGATACAGAAAGGAAAGGAACTTGCAGAAAAGGGCCTCATAAACGCTCTGGAGTTTTCGACTTACTTCCTCAACAAGGAGAGCATAGCAATGGCAAAGAAGGATGGATTCAAGATTGTGAAGCGCTACTACATTATGGGAAAAGCTGTAGAAGAAATTAAACCTTCAAAACCATCCGACGGCAGAATAGCCTCTTTAGAAGAGCTTGAATACGAGGAGTATATCCCAGTAGGATGGAAGTTCGTTCATAAAGTCCCGGAAGCTTTAGACTGGCTCAAGAAAAAGGCGATTATCAAAGAATGCAATGGATCTAAGTTCATGATGCCCAAAGACTCCGAGAGTGCTTTTGTACCGTTTCGCCTTTCAAAGCCATATGTAGAACAACTACTCCCTTGCATGGGCTATGAAGCTTCAAACGCAAATCAAAAATACATTGAAATTATGGTGCCTGAAGAGAGAAAGGAATTGCTTGAACCCCTAAAAGAGCTTGGCTTTGAGGTCTGGGATAACCCCAAAGGGCCCAATGTACTGGTGTTCAGGAGGCGCTTTGAATAAAAGTTACACAAAGATAATGGCCTAATTCATTCACTCCATTTCATGTTTTTTGCTACCAGTGCAAAGAAAGCAATTGTGTATATTGCTGCCCCGGTTGCATAGAGTGAAGCACTGGAGTTTGATAGTCCAAAGACAATCCTCATAAGTTCAGCGATGTATGTCGTTGGAATCAATAAAGCCAGCTTTTGGAATATGGGCGGTAATCTGCTCAGTGGATAATAAACGGGAGGAATTAAAACCAAAGTCATTGAGAGCAAGCTTGATAGCGCATCAACGTGGACAACATTTTTGATGTTTGTCGATATCGTGAAAGCCAGCAGAGAGGATAAAAGCCATGAAAATATTATAATTCCAACTACAAAAGCCAAATTCGAGAATGTTAAAACCCCCAAATAAGCTAAGACTCCCATAAAGATTAACAGCGATGGCAAAGCGCCCAAAAGCCGTGAAAGAGCCAAGCCAAGCATGTATTCTACAGGGCTCACGGGGGAGGCAACAAAAATATCCTGAAAGCCTATAAACTTGAGTAAGACCACTAATCGGGACAGGCTTATACTCGTTGATACTGTCAAAGCAACCAGAGCACCGACCAAAGCGTATAATGCTAAATCCTTTCCACCAAAGATGAACAGGATCAAAACCATTGCTATCGGCGTTAAAATTTGTGGAACAATCCAGAGGGGGCTTCTTAAAAGTCCCGTAATGTTTAGATAGGCTATTGAAATTATAGCTCTAGCTTTCATTCCGCTCACCCTCCAAAAAAGCTATAAAAACATCTTCCAAATCCGTTGGCTGAATTGAATAGGAGTTTAATTTTCGCAAAATTTCATGTATTTCATCAAATTCGTTGAAGTATAGAATTTTCTTGTCCCCAAACTTTATGGCCCCTTTAATCTCCACATCGTCTGTGAAAATTAGCTTGTGCTTGTAAGTCTCCCCTTTTAGTTCCTCAGGATTCCCCTTGGCTATTATTCGTCCTCTGTTGATTATTGCAACTGTTTTAGCCAGACTTTCTGCTTCTAAACCGACGTTCGTTGTCACAAAGAAGAATGTTTCTTCCCTAAGTTCTGAAATCAGCCTCCAAGTTTCACGCTTTGAGAGTGGATCCAATCCTAAAGTGGGTTCATCGAGGAAGACGAGCTCAGCACTTGTTGCAACTGTCAAAGCTAAGAGAACTCTCCTCTTTAGTCCTCCAGACAGGCTGAGACATGGTTTATCTTTATATTCCCACAGATTAAGTTCTTTTAAAACAGTCTCCGTCCTCCTCTTTGCCTCGGAAAAGCTTTCTCCCCTTGAAACCAAGTACCAATAGACCATTTCCCATGGCGTGGCTTCGTTTAGGGGGTCTTGCCTCTTGGGGTAGAATTGCTATCCTTTTTCTAATTTCATTAGCTTCTTTGATGACGTCAAAACCTAAAACATAAGCTTTTCCACTTGTCGGCTTCAGCTGTGTGGAGAGTATCCTGACCAAAGTCGTCTTTCCAGCACCATTGGGACCCATCAAGCAGAATATGTTGTCCTTTTCCAAAACCTCTAGGTTAACTCAATTAAGAGCAACGGTCGAATCATAGCGGTGAAACAGGTTCTCAAGAACTATCAACAGAAACACCTCCCCCAAACTAACCCTGATTCAGAGAAGTATTGAGCGTAATTTCCATAGCTGAGTGGAAAGGGCTAAATGGCATGTTTTAATAATACTAACCTGCAGTTATAATTCTTTCTGAGAACCATAAGTGAGATGCAGGTATGAGAATCAAACTCCTTCGAAACGGAAACATAGATACAAGCATGCATCGAGATAGCGAAAGGCCTTCCAGAGTGGTTCATTGAACGCGACCTTAGGAAGGAGGAGACTTACCTGACTGCTGAAAACGGAAACGTTCTAGGCTCCATAACGGTAAAGCCCATCAACGAGAAGGCCCTCGAAATCCTCTGGATGGCCGTAAAGAGGGAACACCGGAGGAAGATATTGGCTCTGCCCTCCTGAAGTTCGTCGAGAGCCTGGCAAGAGAGTGGGGCTTTGAAGTCCTCGTCGTCAAGACTTCTGGCGACCTCCCTACCGGCCCTACGATGAGACGAGGCGGTTTTACGAGAAGAAAGGCTTCGTGAGTGTTGCCCTCATAGATCCCTACCCCGAGTGGGGCGAGGAGGCCTTAATCTATGTGAAGTACCTGGCATCCTCTCAGCTCTGAAAGGAGAGGCTTTCAAAAGAAAAAAGCACCCTTTTCTTTTTTGAAAAGTCTCCTTTAGGATCTCTTTTCCACCGCCACCACCCAGACGTACCTGTTCACCCTCTCGGCCTCCCAGCGGAGGTTTAACTTTTCAAAAATCGTCCCCAAATGGTCAAGGGTCGCGAAGTACTCCTCCAGAACCTCTTCCAGTACTTCATCCTCCTCACCTATGCGCCTTTTCTCATCCTCCGACTCGAACATGACGTCGGCTATTATTAGAGCCCCTCCAGGCTTCAGGATGCGGAGCATCTCCTTTATTGCTTCCTCCTTCTCTTCATCCGGAACGTGGTGGAAAGCGTAGGTGCTTATCACTGCATCGGCGGTCTCATCTGGCAGAGGTAGCTTAAGGAAGTGCCCATCGAGCGGCTCGAAGTTGTGTTTTTCTCTGAACCTCACCCGCATCCCGCGGGAAGGCTCAACTCCTATGTACCGCTCGCATCTGAGGAAGCGCAGGATGTTGCCCGTTCCGCAGCCAATGTCCACTACTGTGCCAGTAGCTTTTTCGGCCACGAGCTTTAGAACCCTCTCATAATCGGCGTGGATCCAATCCTCCCTGCCAACGTCTTCATCGTAGTTTCTGGCCCAAGAATCAAAGTCCCACTTCACGCGCTCCACCAGTTATATGCAGGGAAGTTCACTTATTAACCTTGTGATGGTTGACTTTTCACTTTAGCGTTCGCTAGAAGTGTTGTTTAAACCAGAAGACCCAATCCCTGAAATGATCAAGCAAAAAGTCCCCTTTTCCAGGCTAAGATGCTTGCCGGGTTACAAATAGGAGCCTCAGGCTTCAGGTATTGACGTTTTTTGACCTCATCATGCGATCCGAATACTTGACTGAAGATGGTCTCAGATGGCCTAAGCTCACTTTCGTTAGAGCTCTGGTGGAGGTCTTAATATTTGTCAGTGGTGAGACACTGATCTAAAGAATAGATTTTATCTTAGATTAAAAACGAAAAAGTTAAATATTAAAAGTATTTAACATATGTGACAACAATTGGAGGTGATAAAAACTTGAGGTATGAACAACCATTACTCATTGAAGTAGACCTCGAGGAGATACTGGGATGCGCCTGTAGCTGTGGATGTGGGCTCGCAGCAGGAGGAGGGGGAGGCGGGGGCCAGAATATTAGGTGACCTCCCCCGAATTTTTTCTATTTCTATTATCGGAGGTGATTACGTGGATGTAGCAATTAAAGTTAACAATATAACCATGAAATATCCAAATGGAATCACTGCACTCTCCGGTGTGTCATTTGAGGTAGAATGGAACGAGATAACCGCGCTTATTGGACCAAATGGTGCCGGAAAAACAACAATGTTAAAAAGCATCATGGGACTTTTAACCCCCACTTCAGGTTCCATATCCATATGTGGTGTTACGCCAACAAATGAAAAAGCATTCTTGAATATAAAGAAGAAAATTGGATTCGTGCCCCAGGATAATACATTTGACTATTTCTTGTCCCTATGGGATAATATTGATATATTTTTAAAAATGTACGGGTTGCCTAAAAAAGAACGTGAGACTCGCATAACAAGAGTGTTAAACGACTTTGGATTATTGGAAAAGAAAAAAGAGCCAATTGAGAGACTTTCAGGAGGATTAATAAGAAGAGCACAATTAGCTCGGGCATTTGCAGTAAATCCACAAATTTTAGTTTTAGATGAACCCACTGTTGGACTCGATCCACTGGGAAGAAAAGAGTTCTGGACGAATATCAGGGAGTTTATGAAAGATTCCAAGAGATCCGTGTTATGGACGACGCATTATCTCGATGAAGTTGAGCAAAATGCGGACAAGGTTATCCTAATCAATCAGGGCAAAAAGATTCTGGAGGGTTCTCCAAAGGACATTAAACGTATGTTCTCAAAGAACATGTTGATATGATGAGGATTCCCTAAGTCGGGCACTTAGTCTTCTTGGTGGAAAGAAAGTTTCAAAAGATACCGTTGTAATAAAGTTATCAGATGAAAACGAGATTTCTGAAGTGTTTTACATGCTCGCGGATAATAACGTGATGCCGTATAATATCACGTTAGGAATGAGACATCTTGAAGAAATTTACTTGGAGGTGGTTTGATGATATCTGCCGTTATATACAGAGAATTCAAACTGTATACTAAGTCAAGGGCTTTTTTATTATCACTACTGATTCAACCAAAATTTTAATTGTATTTTTCATGACTTCAATTAGCAACGTGGTCGGTTATGTTGAGTTCAGGGGCATGTCAGTTCTGTACTCCTCATTCGCCGTTCCGGGAATAGTGCTGATGACAGTAATGTTTACTTCAATGATGTGCACCCAGTCAATATTCAACGAAAGATTTTCTAATATGATAATGCTCATATTATCTTCACCAATAAAAAGAAGCCAGTACATACTAGGAAAGATTTTGGGGTATCAACAATAGCTGTCCTACAGGCCCTGATTATGTTATCTATTTCAGTCGTGGGATTCTCTATAAGTATACCTCCTATATCTCTTCCTTTGGTTATCATGACAATTTTGATTTCCAGTTTCATGTATTCTGCAATGTATATAGTTTTAATGACTAGAATAAAAACTATAAGCGCATTTTCAAGCCTTATCAGTATCCTTAACTTAGTATGGATATATTCCGCCCCAATTTTCTACCCTCTTGAAGCAATTCCAGAGTATTTGCACCCCCTCACCTATCTAAACCCTGCTACCTATTTCTTATTTCTGCTTAGGAGTCAAATGTTCGTAAAAGAGACACCCTTATCCCTGTTATTGGCTACAATTGTCGTGACCTCCCTATTAGTCATATATGCCTCATGGGAGCTTAAAAAATTTATACAACCATAAGGAGGCAAGAGCATGACAAAAACAAAAATACATGAAGCTATTGAAAACTTAAAACGAGTAGTCATTTTTGAATATGATAATAAATTTGTAGCCTTTGATCCTGAGGTTCCAAGCTGGATTGGTCTTACTCGAAAGGAGGTCAAAATTTTACAGGAACTATTGAGGAGTAGAGGTAACACTATAAGTGATTCAGAAAGTCTGAAAGTGATTTCCAAACTGATATCAAATTACCTATTACTAAATATTCCAGACATTTCAGAGCACAATAATAGAAATAAGATGGAAATAAGGCCCAGTATTTATTATGTTAAACTAACCAATAGATGTAATCTTAGATGTATCTATTGTTACAATAATAAGGATCACAAAAATCATACATACACATTTTCAAAGAATAATGAGTTAAAAACTAATGAATGGATTAGAGTTATAGATGAGATACATGAAAATGGAGGAAGGGAGATAGTTCTCACTGGAGGCGAACCATTGCTCAGAGAGGACATTTTCAGGATAGCTAAGCATGTAACGAATCTCGGTCTAGAATTGTCCATAATAACAAACGGAGTTTTGATAAGTAGGAGGATAATAAACAATATTTCCAATTATTTTAACCATGTGACAATCAGTGTTGATAGTCACTTGGAGGAAATAAACTCGAAAACTAGGGGGAAATACATTCTTCCAAAAATCCTTGAAGGCATAAAAATGTGTCTCTCGCATGGATTAGATGTCTCAATAAATGTTGTTGTTACTAAATATAACATGGAAAACATTTTTGATACAATTCAGTTTTTTGAGGACATTGGGATCCAAAGGCACAACATTAACTTAATAGCAATGCTGCCCGTCGGACGGGCAAAGAGTCACTTGGAAATAAGCGTTCCAATAAAAGAGCTTATAGAAAAAACATCGAGATACAGCTTCAAAAAGAGCACCCTCCCAAACATGAGAAACGCATATTTTGAGAGGATACAAAGAAAGATCTCGTGTGGTGCATTGAGAACTGAGGTATTAATAGACGTGAATGGTGATGTGTATCCATGTAGAATGCTTGAGTATCCAGAGTTTAAACTTGGCAACATCACCCAAAAGAAATTGCACCATATTTTATATTCATATTATATTCATATAAAGCAACTAAATTTATTAATAAGACTAAAGTCGAATATCTACCACATTGTTCGTCATGTGTATTTAGATACATATGTGGCGGGGGATGTAGAGCAAATGCATTTGCCACCTGCGGAAGGATAGATGGCATGGATATATACAACTGTGAAATAGTGAAGTTGACATTCCCAGCTTTTATTTTTTCAAGGAATTTGGAACTAACGTCAACTCTGTGGGAAAAATAAGGCGGGTGATATGAGATGAATGTACAAAAAAATCCAAGTATAATCTCACAAAGAAATTCTGATGGAGATATTGTTTTATATAACCCAGAAACGGGCGATATTCATATAACCAATGAAATTGGATATCTGATTTTTATTCTATGTGAATGTTATACCCTCGATGAGATTGCAACCCACATTCATGTACTGACAGGAGAGGATATGCAAAAAATAATTGGAGACATGTATACATTCATCGAAGATTTAACATCACATGGATATCTACTGGAAATTGGTGATCCATGATGAAAATTATGGGAAGGAAGGAGCTCGAGGCACTTTGTGTTGAGGCGTTAAAAAAGAAAGGATCTATAAAGCTCAAAGTTACGGGAAATAGTATGTACCCGGTAATAAAAGAGGGAGATATTGTTTCAATAAATAGATTCCAGCCCGAAATCCAGCTCCATCCCGGAGATATTGTACTAATCAGAAACTTTGATGGGGTGATTTTACATAGGGTTGTCAAGATTAAGGGGAATTCAATCATAACGAAGGGAGATAACAATCCACTGATAGATGGAGTGTTCAATATTTCGGATGTCCTTGGAATTGCTGATATAACATCAGATGTCCTCCAAGAGGACCTTCAAAAGACATACGAGACTAGAAGAAATATCCTTGACATGTTTGTGTTCTTGATATATAGTAATAAAACTCTAGAACCAAAAATGTTCGACATATTGGAAGATTTCCATGTAAATTATGAGTTGGTTAGTAATAAAAATGAACTGGTGACAAAACTCGTTGAGTATGAAGTTACAGTGGGGATCACAAATTATGCTCCCAAATTGTTTGAGAGTGTAATCCACACAATATTGAATTCTGATGGGATCCCCACCCATAGCAATAAACAGAAAGTGGCAATTATTATAGGGGCCAAATATGGATATTCAAAACACACAACTGATCTAGTTCCTCCCACAAGAATATCACACTTTGCACGGGTTTCCTCCCCATTCATCAGCTTATCCCCGGAGCAAGAGCTTTTATTTTGTCTCGGGGTACTTTATGGAAGTGCTCTTTCAAGATAATTTTGAATTATCTTGTAGAGGATTTTCTAGGAGGAGTTTTCCATGGCCCGCCGCCTCTACCGCCTCCACCTGCTCACCTCGGCCCTCAGGGTTGCAGGCGATGCCATAGAGAGCGTCGCCCTGCCATGGAGCCTTCTCCAGAGCACGGGCTCCCTGTTGAGCATAGGCGGTTTTGTCCTCTTTACGCACCTCCCCTGGGTCCTCCTCCCTCCCGTTCTCGGCCTAACCCTCGACAGGACGACCAAAAAGGTCAGGCTGGCGTTCTTATCTTACTTCTTCAGGCTTTTCTGGCCGTTGCGATAGTGCCGCTGTCCTCAAACGTCTGGGCCTTCTACCTCCTCGTTTCGGGCATCTCGGCACTCGACATCCTCCACCGCTACTACGGCTTCTCGATTATAGCCACCATGACGCTTGAGGAAAGCGGGCTCCAGAGGCTGAACGCGACGCTGGCAACGGTCGGGAACGCGGTCTCGCTGGTGGCGTTCCCGCTGGCCGGACTCTTAGCGTATCGCCTCGGAATAAGGGCGATGCTCATCGACGCGGCTCTTCTTTTAATCGGTGCGCTCACGCTCCTCCCCTACCTGAACGTCGAGGTGAAGCGCGAAAGAACCCCCGAGAAGGTAGAAGAGAAGAGATTGCAAGTGAACAAGAGGCTCGTGGTTGGAGTCCTCGCCTCGGTGCTCCTCTTCAACTTCGCCCTGGGCTCTTTCAGGATATTCGTCTTCGCCTCGCTGAGGAGGCTCCCTGGGGGCGAGGTTCTGTACGGCCTCCTGCAGTTCCTAACAACGGTCGGAAGCCTCGTGGCGGTGGCCGGACTGACATATCTGGCGGGAAGAAAGCGGGCCGGATTGAAAAGACCGCTGATTGCCGGAATGTTCCTCCAGAGCATCGCGCTCCTCCTCGTGGGGATTCCGGTAGTGATAGCGCTCTTCCCTGCTGTCTTTCTGGTGGGTTTTGGTGGCGAAATGCTCAACGTCTCCCTTGACAGCCTGATGCAGAAGGTTATCCCCCTCGAAAGCCTCGGGACGGCAAGGGGACTCTTTGACGCCCTCGCGACACTGGTGATTCCGCTGTCGCAGCTGGCCTTTGCGTGGGTGGTTGAAAACGGGATAATGATTTTAATTGTTTCCATCCTTGCGGCCGGATTGGCATGCATTGGAACAGCTCTGTTGTATGTTTGTTTTGTTAAGTTCTTCACGGCCCAAAGGGAATAACCTAAGTTGACTTCCTACCATGGTACCGTATGTTAGTTATTGTATAATCTTCAGTACATAAATTACTCTTCAAAGTTATCCTACTTTAATCTTGGCTGTTTTTAGAAACACAGGTATTGTGAGTTACTTTTTTTTTCTGAGTGATTTTACGTGTATAAAGAGGAATCCTTAAATAGTTCGAGAGCACACAATATCATGAAAGTCCGTGTGGTGATAGCAATGAAATGGAAGTTGTTGGGTGTTTTGTTACTCAGCTTGCTGGTTTTGGGTTCCTTTGGGAGTGCAAGTATTGTTAAGGATAGCAATGACAAAGCTTGCCAGCCCGTGAATTATTGGGTTTTTGAGAATGGAGCGTGGGTTCAGAAGAGCGAGCCCAGAGTTTGGTGGTACTGCCAAGAGCCTGAGAAGGCAAAGGGTTTTGAAGGGTTTGCATTCAAAGAAATGCCTTATGGCCTGTTCAAGAAACCGGACCCTATGACTCTCCATCAAGCTGCGAGGGATTTAACTGATTTAGTGGGAATTGATGAACTTCACGGGAAATTCTCTAAGAATTTGCCTTCTTACGGGGGAATGTTTATCAATGAGGAGAAGGGATTAATCTTTGTGTATGTGAAGGATGAAAATGATAAGGCAGAAATTAGGAAAGCATTAGAAAAATATAGAGGAAAAGCAAACGTGGTGTTTTTAAAAGGCAAATACAGCTTTGAACAGTTAGTGAAATGGGAAGAAAAGGCAAGAGAACTTTTTAAAATCAAAGAACTTGAAGTTACATGGCTAAGTGCCGAAAACTCTAAAAATCGATTAATAATAGGACTAAGGAATGTATCATCTGAAAAGTTAGCGCTACTTAGTGAGCATCTTTCTGCTTTGGGGATACCAAAGAATGCTGTAATTGTGGAGAAAATTGACTTAAAGCCACTAACTTTAGAAAAAGATTACAAGTTAACGCAATCTCTCTCCAGATATGAGCCAGTACGACCTTTAATGGGTGGAGTACAGTTCCAAGTTCCCGGTCATAATTATTGCACACTAGGTTTTCCAGCAAAGAGAAATGAGATAGCCGGAGTGGTCACTGCTGGCCATTGTACGGATGAAGGAGCTCCAGCATATCAGCCAGATACTTCCGATCCAAGTTATTATATTGGGGATGTTGAGGTCAAGATCTGGTCTCCAGCTCAAGGAGATATGGCGTGGATAAGAACAACTGTAGACGTTAGTCCTAAGATTTACCCATACTACACAATCAAAGGATATAAATCGTATAAATACCAATATGTTGGAACTACTGTCCTAAAAAGCGGGAGAACTACTGGATTAACTGGTGGAATTATAATTGACATTTCCAATAGTCTCGAAATCAGAACAACTATGGAAGTAGCTCCTGGAGACAGTGGTTCCCCTGTTTTCTATTGGTGGCAAGGACAAGCTTACAGATATGTGCAAATCTATGGATTGCTTTATAGGTGGGATCCTGATGAAGGAACATCTACATACGTTGCTATTGACGATGTGCTTAACAATCTTGGAGTCAGCTTAATAACTGGATAAAGGAGGAGATAATATGAAAGATATTAGACTTATCTCTTTTTTAATTCTCGGGTTTAGTCTATTTTCTGAAGTGCTTGCAGTAGATGAGACAATACATCCCCTATGGAGCGTAGAGATACAAGCAGAACATGTCGACGTTTCTGAAAACTTTGTGGTGATAGTATCCAACGATACCCTTTACGTGTTCGACAAGGCTGGAAACCTAATATTAAAGAAACCAGCTCCACTATGGACTGGAATTACTGAAGGGTACCTTGTGACAATTGAGGATACAAATTCTACTGAAATTGTTAACGGTATTTGGCTGAAGGTTCTTCGCATTGTTTGGATAAATCTAAGAGATTTCTCCTCAAAAAACTACACAATTAAAGTGGGGGATTTTGCACGGTGGTTAGTTGCTAAAGGGAAAGATCGTATAGCTGTTGTGGATCTTGAACCTATGGGATATTCGAAACTTTACGTTCTCGGAAGATATGGAGTATTGTTCTCAACTAACATTTCAGTGTACCCAACTAAAGTACTAATAGAAGGAGATTCAATTTACGTTAAAGGTGTTAGCGTTATTCAAAAGTTTCTAGACAAACAAGGGGAACTCAACTTAAAGTTTACAACATGCAACTATCCAAAGAGGTTTGATGCTCATAGAAACTTGCTCGCGGTTCTGCTGATGAATGGGTCTCTACGTTTGATGAAAGACACCAAGATACTATGGACGAAAAATCTCGAATTTAAGGAAGGGAAAATACATGAGTGCCTCTTTGATACTCATTTCTCTCCAGTGTATGCAGATGTTAAGTTCCTTGGAGATTACATTCTCGTTAGCATAGATAATAGACTTGAGCTTTATTCCCTAAATGGCATGCTTTTCCAAAGTGTCAAGCTAGGTGAAAATATAACAAATTTGGAGTCCTCAAACTCTTTAGCTGTGGTTATTACGCCAAATAAGGTACATTTCATCTCAAAGGATGGGATTTTGGGAAGTTATGATATTAAAGCTAAGCGAATTGCCGTTTACGGTTTAAACGCTTTAGTTGCAGATTCTCAAAGGGTGTACTTCTTTACCTTCGAACCGTTCGTAACTGTTACAGACATTGATGAGAGTATCGCAAGGGAAGTGTTTTCTAATGAAACACCTGATCTCCAGATTGTTCTCGGAAAAGCTGCAGCTAAGTTTGTTAATGCGATCTTTACAAGAGATACCATGGAACTTAATGGGATTATTTATAAAAGCACTTGGAAGAAAGAAGATTACTGCCTAATTCAACCCAAGAATGGCAGGGTTTTCATAGTTGGAACTCACAGGTATGGAACCAAAGCTTGTTTACTTTACTACAAAGAAAGAAAACCCAAAAAACCTGTGCTACTTAGATGGAAGGATTTAAACAGAAACAGCAAAGTTGAGGTGGAAGAGATTGAAACTGTATTTATGGAAAATTCCCGATGATAATTGGTAGAAGTAAAATCATATTACACACCCTAGTTCCCACCACCTGTGAAGTTGTATAATCTGTCCAGATTCACGGCCAGAATCGCCCCTAAAATCCTGACAGCTAACCCCCTCAAACTAACACTCCTGCTCGGCCTCAGAAGAAACTCAGAAAACTTCGAAAACAAAGTCTCAATCCTCCTGCGAAAGTCAGACAAGTACTTGTAAAACTTCTTCTCCTCCAGATTACTAATCTGATTCCCCCGCTTTACTGGCGTGTAAACAACGCCAAACCTCAAAAACTCCTCCTCGAGTTCCCTGTTAACATACCCCTTATCCAAAAACAGAAAACAGCCGGAAAACTCCTCAACAATCACCCAGAACTTTTCCCGGACAACACTCACATCATGCTTATTCGCCGGATCAACAGACAGTAAAGCCAGCAAATTTCCATCAGAGTAACAGGTCA
>NZ_WHIZ01000030.1:0-22625 GCF_009372125.1 Thermococcus sp. 101 C5 | reverse complement strand
TCATTTCTTTTACTGCTTGGAAGTCCCCAAATATTTTCCAAACATCTACAAGCCTCACACCAGCCATAGGAATCACCTCTTGATTTCAATTTTTCGCTACTTTAAAAATAAATAATAAGGAAAGAAAGTTACTCCATTTTTCTCCTTAGCAGCAGTGGGATTAACGCTAGTCCTACGAGTGCTGCTGGCCCGCAAATTCCTCCGGTTTCTGTTGGGCTTGGCGAGGAAGCTTGGGTTGATGAAGTTGCTGGACTTGATGTTGTACTTGGGGTTGTCGAGGTTGGAGAGGTCTCGCTTGGTGTTGGGCTTTCGGTTTTAGTGGGAGTTTCACTTTCGACGGGTTTTTCTTCAACTCCAAAGAGCGGTATCATTTTTACTGTTGCTCTCTTTCCACTTTCTGCATCATAACTGCTCAGTTGTTCTTCCTGAGTTGGTTTAAATCCTTCTGGGACTAGGAGATCATACACTCTAGGCGCTACACCAGCAACAACTGCGTTAACATCAGCTCCTCCGCCCTTCCACTCCTCTGCCTCAACTGCAACTGGTCTCCACTTGTCTGGACCATAACCGTCTTGAGAACCAACAAGAACTGCTCCGTAGAGACCATAGTCTTCGTTTATTTCAATGTACTTCTTTGGAACTTCAACAATTATTGCATTCTTTGTCGGATCTGCAGAGATTTTCATTTCTCCCTGATAGCTTGTTCCATCGGGGAGAACAATTATGTTTCCGTAATCCCAACCAGCAACTCTAATCGCTAGATCCCATGGGTGCTCCGGGTCTAAATCAACGTTGCTTCCTGGCCCATCTGGGAACATCTTAATTGCCGAGGAGTTTCCACCATCCTTGAAGTCGAGGTAGACTTCGATTATCTGTAAGCTGAAGCCATTGGGTCCATTCCATGGGTTGCCCCCCAGATCTGCGAAGTAAAACTCCAAAGTATATGTTTCACCACTATCAAGCATCCTGAACTTCAGAAGATCCAGGTGTCCTGGCACAAAGACTTTGTTTGTGGCGTAAGTGTAGCTTCCTGGACCATGGTCGTCTCCCTGTGGGTCAGTAGCCTCTATTATTACATTGGTTGCTGTTGTTACGGGGATCATTTTTACTGTTGCTCTCTTTCCACTTTCTGCATCATAACTGCTTAGTTGTTCCTCCTGAGTTGGCTTAAATCCTTCTGGAACTAGAAGGTCGTAGACTCTTGGGGCAACTCCAGCTATAACTGCGTCAGCTGGAGCTCCTCCACCTTTCCATTCCTCAGCCTCAACCGCGACAGGCCTCCACTTGTCCGGGCCATAACCATCTTGAGAACCAACAAGCACGGCCATATAATCCGGCACCTTTGGAAGGTACTTCTTTGGAACTTCTACCACAATGGCGTTTCTAGCCGGATCTGCAGAGATTTTCATCTCGCCCTGATAACTCGTTCCATCTGAGAGTACAACTATGTTTCCGTAATCCCAACCGGCAACTCTAATCGCTAGATCCCATGGGTGCTCCGGGTCGAGGTCTACATTGCTTCCAGGCCCGTCGGGGAACATCTTAATTGCCGAAGTGTTGCCTCCTTCTTTGAAGTCGAAATATGCCTCAATTATCTGCAAGCTGAAGCCATTAGGCCCATTCCAGGGATTGCCGCCAAGATCCTTGAAGTAGTACTCAAATACATATGAATTTGGTTTCTCGAGAACTCTCACTTTGAGCAAGTCCAGGTGTCCAGGAACGAAAACCTTGTTAGTGGGATAAGTGTAGCTTCCAAGACCATAATCATCTCCTTCAACATCCTGAATTTCTGCAACCACAACTCCTTCCACCTGCTTTGGAAGTTTTACTTGGATTGGAGTGGTTATTACTTCGAGTTCTCCTTTATCGTCAACTGTTGAAACTGCGAAGTAGAAGTCGGAGGGACTGTCCAGATAATCGAATGGGACTATGACTTCAACCCCGCTTTCTGTTTCTTTTATGTTCACTTCCCCGGTCTTTTCATATGCTTCGTAATCAATTGCCTTGTAGATTTCAGCTTTTCCATCCTTTACGACTATGTGCGTGGTTATCATAAGCCCAACGCTGTCTTTGCTGAACGGGAAGATATCGTACCTAAGCCCACTGAGCTTATTCTGTAGGAGTGTGAACGTGTTACCCACGACCTTTCCTGGTTCAAAGATGCTTATTTCGAACTCTTTTGTAGTTTTAACAACAAAGTGAAGTCCTTCCTCATTAAAGTACAGATCCACGCCATCTGCAAGTGGTGACAAGCTTGACCAAGTCTTTTTCTCCCCTTCCTGTACTCCTGTTAGTTCCCTTGTTACATACGGCTCCCCATTGGGGAAGTAGTTTCCGAAGAGATAGCTTGGGATTTCCAGACCGGCGAACTTGTACATCTCGTAGAGATAGGCCTTGAGGTATCGGTCGAAGGTATAATCCTGTCCGCTGTCTTGGTCGCTTCCATACCACCAGAACCAGTCACTTGCCTCTGCCCTTAAAAGATACTCGTATGCAGTGTCCCAGTCGGCAACTTTATCTTTGTTCTCAAATAGTGCTTTCCTTCCCAGGTAGAGCCAGTACCATCCAAGGTTCTCCTGCGGCTCGCCAATCCATGTTGAGAGTGTTCCGTCAATCCAGCTGGACTCGGGCCACTGCATATTCTCTTCAACGCCAACGATGTCATAAAGCTCGCCGAGGCTTTGAGCCGTTAACAGGGCATTGACTTTCTCCTCTGTTGTAAAATCAAGCCTCTTCATGAGCTTTGGAGTAAGTTTGTTGGCCTTGTCGCCATACATCTGGATGTACTCGCTTGGAGTTACCGTCCTTATTAGGCCCTGCTTTTGAAGTTCGGTTAGCTTCTTGTACAGCTCCTCAAGGAATATTTTGCCATCAAATGGATAGTGCTCCCACGGGTTCTCTCCATCGAGGGTTACTACATAAACTAGGCTCCCATCGTAGTTCTCTTTTTGTATCCTGAGGAGTTCGTTTACAAAATCCTCAACGGCTTGGTATTGGTTCATGCCTGAATACCTAAACCCAACTCTGTCACTTAAGTCGTGGTTTCTTGGGAAGAGGTAGATTTTCTTACCGTTAAATTCAGCCACCCAAGGCTTGTAATAGTTTTCAACTGTGTTTGGGATTCCAAGGATATCGAGAACCATTTGATCTGTCATTACCCATTTCCATCCGTTGTTTGCCAGTATTTCGAGGGTCTTATCATTTAACGCGCTCTCCGCAGCCCATCCGCCCTGGGGTTCAACTCTGTTATCTCCAAGATACTCCTTGTAGAGCTCGTGGGCTTTCTTTACGTGAGCATCAAAATCCTCATACCATCCAAAGTCGTTGAGCAGTGGCCCAATTGGATGAGCATAAGGAACTACAGTAACTTCGACATTTCCATTTCCAAGGAGGTAGTTTATTTTTTCGTGTTCTTCAAACGTGTGATTAAGAAGCCACATCTGGTGCTTTAGCACGGTTGCCACGTCTTCTCTTGTGTAGCCCCCAACATCCACTTTGTCGTAAAGTACCTTAAGCTCGGGGGTGTTGATTATGTAGTTATAGTCAGTCCAAGCCAAGTTGAACAGGACAGCCAAGTCAATGTAATCCTGCTCTGTGAATTCACTCGTTATCTTTACTTTTTGCTCATTTAAAGGCAGGTTTGCATACTTTTTAAACGCACTTTCTCTTTTGTCCTTGAGTTCTGTGTATCTCTTCCACTGCTTTCTGTAGGGATTGCCGTTTTCGTCTGCAACGGGCTCTCCATTCCACGGGATTGTGTGGTCAAAAAATCCTCCTGGGGCTTGTAGCATAAACCATTTGTCTTCAAGTGTTAGTGGTTCTCCAGTTGCTATTTTCTCCGTGACTATCTGGTAGGTATCTTTTTTGCCGTTCATGTAGTCCGCAAGCTGGGCAATTAGAGAACCTGACAAGTCTATAGCAACATGTACATCCGGGTATTTGCTAAGATAGTTTGCCATCTTCCAATAGTTGTTTGCTGCATGCAGTCTAACCCATGGGCGGGTGTAGATATCTTGGATTGGATCGTAGTAGTATGGCTGGTGCTGATGCCATACAATAACAACGTTTAATGGTTTGGGCGTCTCTGCCTTTACTCCAGCTCCAGCAGTGCTTAAAAGAACCAAAAATACAAAAAACAATGCTAGACCTTTTTTCATATTTCCCCACCTCACTCTTTTAATCCTCCAAGAGTAAGTCCACTCCTTACGTAGTTTTGGGCTAAGAGGAACATGATAAAGACCGGCAATGCGAATATCAAAGCGGCTGCGGCAAATTGATTCCACGAAATAGACCTCAAGTTCGCGAGCATTGTGTAGAGCCAGACAGTCAATGGATAGTTCTCCTGGTTGAGGAGCAGGTTCGCAAGTATAAGCTCCGTCCAACCCCCAATGAATGCGAATATTGCCACTGTAGCTAGCCCGGGGAGGGACATTGGAATAAGCACGTGCCTTATAATCTGCAGGTATCCCGCACCATCAACCAATGCTGCTTCGTCAAAATCCGGAGGAATTGAATCCAAGTAGGACTTTAAGAGCCATGTGTTAAACGGCACTCCACCAGCGGCATAGATTACTGGCAAAACAAAGATGTTATTGGTCAAGTGGAGCTTCACTAACATACCGTACAATGCAACCAATCCTGCTATTCCTAATCCTCCCGAAACCTGGGTGAACATCAAGTAAAAGTAGAGAACGTGTTCTCTTCCGAAGAACTTGAGCCTTGAAAATGCATATGCTGAAGGTATTACAAATATGAGGGTCAGGATAACGGTAAGAGTGGCTATCAGCAGGCTTCTCTTCATGTAATCTGGGACCTCTCCACCCACCTTTGCTAGGCGAATAAATGCAAAGTCAGTTGCAGTGAATGTTGCTTCCTCCGCTGAGATTATTCCTCCCTCTTTTATCTCCATTTCTACGTTCTGGGCTTCGTAGGTATTTTCATCGATCTTGGTGAACCCTGAGAGGTCTAAGGGCACTTCATCCGGGGAACTAACTTTTACTATTATTCTCTGTGCAGATACTTTAAGGTTTTTAACACCGCCAGTACTTTCGATCTGATTGGCATTTAGTTTTATCGATTCACCTCCAACAATAATTTGAGCCCCATCAGGTTCCTGTCTCTCCTCTCCACCTTTTCTTTCGAGTATTTCTGTATCTATCAAGGTGAACCTACTCGAATAACTTCCTACAATCCTAGCCTCATGAAGTTCTATCTCATATCTGTTCAGGGAGTCCTTTATAGTGCCGTCTTTAGCATTTATCTCAAAGTTTGTTGTTTTTATCAGCCCCTCAGTATGACCAAAGAGTAGATCCCGGTAATTGGAGAAAGTCACTTTATCCGGAATTAGATCAATTTCAGTAGTAGCAAGAGTTCCCGAAGGCTTAACAGAGAGCATTGCCATGTAGTACACGGGGAAGAGTAAGATTCCCACAACAAAAAGTGCCAACAAAGTCAGTGCAAATGACTTTAACAGCTCATCCTTTCGCTTTGGCAGTTCAATTTTAAGCTTCATCCCTTAACCCCCTCCTGCAGTCTCGTTATTCTCATGTTGACGAACATGTAAACTGCAAGGACTATTGTTGCTATGAGCAAAATAGCCGCTGCCCTTCCGTAGTGAGGGACTGAACTGCCGAACGCTTTTCTATATCCGTAGAGGAGCAGGAACCTATCCTCAAACAGCCCCGCATTGTATATAAACGGAACAAGGAAATACTGAAAGCTTGCCGCAGAAGTTAGGATTGTGGCAAAAGCTATGGGTTTACTTACAATTGGAATAACTACTTTTGTCAATCTCTGCCAGTAATTTGCTCCGTCTATAATTGCAGCTTCAATTAGGGTATCTGGAACACTCTGGAGAGCTGAGGTTATTACCGTCATCATAAATGGGTAAGCGAGCCATACTTCAATTATGTTCAAAGCAACAAAGCCCCAAGTTACGCTTGTCATCCAGTCTGGTGGGTTTGTTACTCCCAGATTTTTCAACATTATATTAATCGGACCCACAACAGGATCAAACATAAAACGCCATACCATTACGGAAAAAAGCAGAGGCAACGCCCATGGAATTATCAAAAGTGCCCTATAAAAGAATTTGCCCTTTACGTATTTATTGTTATAAAGAACACTCAAAAGAATTCCAACAATAACTTTCAAACTCACACTGGTCGCCACAAAAATCCATGTCCAGACAAAAGCAGATCTGAACTTTGGATCGCTTAACGCCCATTTAAAGTTTTCCAGCCCGACAAACCTCAACGGTTCGGCAGTAGGAGCTTGTATTGGGAAGTTGCCCAACTTAGCGTTTGTGAATGCAATGTAAACGGAGTACAGTATTGGGTAGATGTTAAAAAACAGGAACGCTATCATACCGGGCAATATCAGGGCAAGAGCGGCTATTGTTCTTTTATCCATTCACTCACCCCCGAGAACTAGAAATAGAAAGAAAAAGAAGAAAAATCAGCTAACCGCTAATGGCATCGAGTATTTCTTTCTGTGCATCTTGGAGCGCTTGCTCAATGGTCTTCTTTCCGCCGATTATGTCTGTGATTGCAGTGGCAACTGGGCCCCAAACTGCTCCCATCTCTGGGCTCTTTGGCATTGGAATTGCGTATTGGACTGCTTGACCAAAGCCGTAAAGTACAGGATCATTCTGGATCTCTGGGTCGTTAAGGACTTCGGTAAGCACTGGGATGTAACCGTTCTGGAGGGAGAGGGTCTTTATAACGTCTGGGTTTGTTGTGAACCACTTGAGGAATGTCCAGATAGCATCCTTCTTGCTCGGGTCGTTAAGCTTTGCAACGTAGATAAGCCTGACACCACCGTATGGGTGAGGCCTGTGCTGATCATCGATAGCCGGAAGTGGAACTATGCCAAAGTTGATTCCAGCGTTTCTAACGTCCGGAATGCTCCATGGGCCGTTAACCATCATTGGGGCTTTGCCATCGTGGAAGAGGCTAACCTGAGCGTTGTAGTCTTGAGTCTTGGCAACATATGGGAATATTTGCTCAAAGAAGAACTTGAAGCCTTGAAGTGTTTCAGGCTTATCAAGGCCAGGAGTCTTTGTCTTGTCGTCAAAGTAGTAGCCATCGAAGGCATGCACCCAACCTGAGATAAAGTACGGGTCTATTGGAGTTGCGAGACCGTAAGTACCTTCAGCTTCATTGTAGTATTGCTCCATAATTGCCTTCATTTCGTCAAAGGTCTCTGGTGGGTTTGGAACCATGTCCTTGTTGTAAATTAAAGCTACAGTCTCAGCAGCATAAGGCATTGCATAGTAGTGGCCGCCGTATTCAATAGCATTTTGAGCCATTGGGCTGAACTTGCTTAGAACTTCGGGAGTTATATATTCGTCAATGGGCTCGAGCATTCCGGCCTCAGCGAACTTTCCAATCCAGTCGTGGGCCCACATGAAAAGGTCTGGGCCTTGTCCAGCAGGAATTGCAGCTTTAAGAGAAGTCTCCAAATCAGCTTTTTGTTCAAGTTGAATGTCAATGTTTGGATATTCTATCTCAAACTCGGCAATTAAATCCTCAAAAGCCTTGATCTCATTTGGGCCAATTGCATGCCATATAACGATTGTTACTTTCTTCTCTTCTGTTGTTGTGGTTGTTGTCTGAGTAGGAGAGCTCGTAGTTGTAGTTGTTTGGGTTGGGGAGCTTGTGGATGTTGTTTGTGTGGGGCTTGAAGTAGTTTCCCCACCACCAATACATCCACTTGCAACAACCCCAATTGCCAGCACTCCAATTAACAACAAGGCAAATAGCGCCTTCTTCATGTATATTCACCTCAGTTGAAGATTTCAAATTTAGTATCATCTCCAGTGATATATATACCTTACGCTTTGATGCTCATGGAATAGCGGGTGTTCTAAATGAGACACTGATGAAAAAATTTAGGATTTTATGAGGAATGACCAACAAAAAATGAGAAAGGTTTCAGGGCAATGCCATCTAAATTTCCCAGCAGCACTTCGTCGGGAAGTTTTTTAATAGAACCATAGTTGTCCGAATAGTTTATTCCAATCAAAAGTTTTTCATCTCTGTGTGTCCTCTCGTAAAGTAACAGTCCCTCTTGGAATTGTAGTGGTTTGAACGCTCCAATCTGTAGTGCTTTACTGCTCTTTCTCAGTTTTATCAGCTCTTTGACTACACTTAAAATATCCGAGTCCCACTTCTTGCTGTCCCACTCCATGGGGGCCCTTGAGCGCTCCATAAAAGGTGCCTCTATATTTTCCATCCCGATTTCATCCCCGTAGTAGATAGAAGGAATCCCTTTGTAGGTGAAAAGGAATACCAATGCACAGAGATATTTTCTCTTGTCCTCGAGCAAGCTGAGCATTCTATCCACGTCATGGTTGTCCAAAAAGTTATACATTGCATACTCAGCAGGGCCGTAGTATACGCTCAAAAGCTCAAGCCAGTTCAAGAACTGCTCTGCGTTAATTTCCCTCGTCACAAAAAATCTCAAAATTGCCTCATATAGCGGGTAATTCATGGTTCCATGAAACTTATTGAACAACCACAGCCGTGCGTCGTCCATTACTTCCCCAACTAGATAAGCATCACCTGGTAGCGTTTCTTTAATTTCTTTCCATACTTCGGGAGGAACTCCGTGGGCAACATCTAATCTCCAGCCATCGGCTCCTTTTTTAATCCAGTATTCCATTACATCCTTAATGAACTCTTTTACCTCTTTGCTGTCGTGGTTTAAGCGGGGCATCAACCATACAGAATAAAAGCTCTCATAGTTCCATCTGAGAGATTTAAGCCGCTTATACTTTTCATGCCATGGGAGGTCTGAGTATAAAATATCAAGGAACCTTTTTGGAACGACTGGAAACCCGGTTATGCGATAAAAATTCTTATACCTGCTGTTCTTTCCGTTTTTGACTACATCCTGAAAGTAGGGGTGGAAAAAGCTCGTGTGGTGAAATACTCCATCCAAAACAAGTTTTATGTCTTCTTTTTTCAGCTTTTGCACTAACTTTTCGAAGGCTTTATCTCCTCCAAACTTTTGGGCGACATGATAATAATCAACTATGTCATATCCGTGATACGTCATTGACTCAAAAATGGGGGTTAAATAGAGAGCATTTACTCCCAGTTCAGTTAGGTACTCAATTTTCTGGATTACTCCCTCCAGGTCCCCTCCATAATGGGAAATGCTTCCGAGATCAATTCTGCCGTTGGGATCGTTTTCAGGATTTCCGTTAAAGAACCGGTCTGGCATTATCTGGTAAAAAACCCTGTTTAAAAGCCATGAAGGCAGGGGGTATTTTTCTTCCTGCTTCCCTAAATCAACATCAAAGTCTCCATATTCTAGGGTGTCTTCATCTGTTTGTACTCTAAAGTAGTAGTGTAGGTTCTCTTTTTTTGGGAGTCTTACTTCGAAGTAATCAAAAAGCTCATCGTGGGCTTTCTTTCTCATTTCCCAGCTTTTCTCTTCCACCAGAAAAACCCTTTTAACGATCCCTTTAAGTGCTCTAAGGCGTATATAGGTGTAGTCTCCAAAGGAATACAAATAAGTGAGTGCAGGGAAATGGTAAATTTCCTCGTCTGAGAAAATTCTCGCTACATTTGTCTCTCTTTCAGCCTTATAAGAGAGCCTTCGAAAGTGCTTCTTATTCGGGTTTTCAGGGTCAAGCAATTCTTTGCCATCTACTGAGAATGTGTAGTACCAAACTCCTTCAGGAAGCTCTACCCTTATATACCATCTATCTCCCTTTTCTTTCATCCTAAAGCTTCCCTCGTTGAATGCATTAAAATTTCCCAGAAGGTATGCATAGGATCCACTTTTAGGTATAGAGAACTCGGTGATTCCCACCTTTCCAAGGTACTTATCATCTCTAAATCCGAAAGTTTTATACATATTAAACACCTCTAATGATTAGGTATCACTCTTAATGTTTAAATTTTCGAAAGTGAATATTAAAAGCCTTTAGGAGGAAAAAACATGAGGGAAGAAGAGATAATTAAAATGCTTCAGAAGCTTGGTTTAACAAAATACGAAAGTTTGGCATATATAACTCTTCTAAAGCTCGGAACGAGCAAAGCCACAGACCTTACAAAGGAAAGTGGAATTCCCCACACGAGGATATACGACGTGTTGAGCTCTCTTCACAGAAAGGGATTTGTGGACATTATGCATGGGACACCGAGAATGTACAAGCCAGTGAATCCAGAAATAGTTTTTGAGAAACTTAAAGAAGAGCTTTTAAGTGATATAGAATCTGTAAAAAAAGCCCTTCTTGAGCTCTACAAATCTGTCCATGGCGAAGACATACCTGAAATATGGACTATCCACGGATTTGAGAACACTTTGGAGAGAGCTGAGTATATAATAAGAAGCGCAAAAAGAGAAGTGCTAATAAACACACCTTTTGAGTTTTTACGATTGCTCAAAGATGAAATTAAAAAGAGAAAAGACGTCATTTTTGTAATTGTAAGCAACTTTGAAGAGATTCCAGACTGGCTTAACAAAGAGAACGTGATTTTAGCTAAGAGTGGAGGGGCTCCATGGTTAATGGCAACTTGGATTATAGGAGATGTAGACTACGCGCTCTTTTTTGGAGCACTCCCCAAGGATAGGAGAAGAGAAAAATTCTATTCCTTCTGGGGCAAATCTCCAAAGTTAATCCAGAACTACATGCACTGGTTCTACACAATGTATTTTGACAACAGCGAAGTTATAAAACCAATTGAATACGAAAAACTCAAGAAACCCATTGAAGTAGCCAACATAAGAACCCTTATAACGATCCTTAAACAGGCAGGGCTTCCAAGAAAGCTAGAGGTCATAGGGCACTTCGTTGATACAAGAGATGAAGCAACGATAAATGGACAGGTTGTTGATTATGAGTACACATCCCTCACAGCCAACGTAACTCTTATAGATGAAAAGGGGAAGGAATGGAAAGTTGGAGGACTGGGAAGCTACTTTGAAGACATTGAGGGAGAAAAGTTCATTTTATTAGAATAAAAGGAAGGAGGGAGTCGATGTGAAAATACTAATGCTTGGATTTGAGTACTTGCCGGTAAAAGTTGGAGGGCTTGCAGAAGCTATCACAAGCATTGCGGAAACTTTAGCAAAGCTCAACAACGAAGTCTGGGTTTTTACACCTTCTCATGGTCATATAGACGGAAAAAAACTTCTTGAGTTCGATATAAATGTTTACGGGAGCAAGGAAAGGGTAAGAGTATACGAAAGAATTCAAAACGGCGTTAGAGTATTTGCCCTAAGCAGCAACTTGCTTGACAACAAAGACGTCTATGGCCCCGGATGGGAGGGAATGCTTGGCAAGGCCGTGCAGTTTGGGAAGGCAAGTGTTGGTCTGCTGAACTACCTGATAGAGAATGAAGGAAAACCAGACGTATTACATTTTCATGACTGGCATACCGTCTTTGCTGGAGCTTTGATTAAAAAGTACTTCCAGCTCCCGGCAGTCTTTACAATCCACAGGCTCAATAAATCCAAGGTTCCGGCCCATTACTTCCACGAGGCCCATCTCAGTGAGTGGGCTCCGTACCCTGATATAGACCCGGAGTACGTGGGTGCTTATATAGCTGATGTAGTGACAACCGTAAGCAAAAGCTATCTCTGGGAGGAGTGGGGCTTTTACAGGAACTTTGAAGGAAAAGCCACCTATGTTTACAATGGGATAGCATGCGACTTCTGGAACGAGGAACTGCTGGAGAACAAAGAGCTGCCAAGAGAAGAGAGAAGAAGAAAGATCCTTGAGAGCTTGGGGCTGAGCGATGGAATTGCTTTCATGTTTATTGGCAGGTTCGATAGGGGACAAAAGGGTGTTGACACGCTTTTAAGGGCCATTGAACTCATTGCTCAGAGTTACCCATCTGAGTTCTCGAAGATGCGCTTCATAATAATTGGAAAAGGCGATCCCGAGCTTGAAAGCTGGGCTCATGCGTTGGGGGCAAAGTATCCTGAGAACGTCAAGGTAGTAACTGAAATGCTGAAAAGAGAGTTTACAAGGGAGCTCTACGGCAGTGTTGATTTTGTTATAGTGCCTTCCTACTTTGAGCCCTTTGGTCTGGTTCAGATGGAAGCAATGTGCTTGGGAGCAATCCCCATAGGCTCAGCCGTGGGTGGAATAAAGGACACAATAATAAGCCTCGATGAAGACGAAGAAAATGCTACCGGATTGCTTGTTCCTCCGAGAGACCCAAATGCTCTTGCTCAGGCAATTCTCAGGATGGCGAAGATCAGGGAAGAGCAACCGGAGTTGATTGAAAAGATGCGCCAGAACGGAAAGAAGAGAACAACGGTCTTCACGTGGGAAAACGCTTGCAGGAGGTACATGAGGGCATATAAAAATGACATAGACAAGGCAGTCGAGTTCCTTAGGTAGGCATCAGCACCGAGATTTGTCCTCACCGCTCGGAAGCGGCCAAGCTCATCATCTGCCACAAACCTTTAATTCTTTTTTCCTTATAACGTTGAGGTGGAAACATGAAGTGCCCCTTCTGCACTCCATCCGAAGAGGCTCTGCTCTATGAAGACGAACACATTAGGATTCTCATAGACTCTTTTCCTGCAAACAGGGGACATCTTCTCGTGGTACCAAAGAGACACGTTGAAGATTGGAATGAGCTCAAAGAGGAAGAAAAATTTGCCATAATGAGAGGAATAGAGCTGGCAATTGAAAAGCTGGGTGAAGTCCTAAAGCCAGACGGATTCAACGTTGGGATAAACCTTGGGGAAGCAGCAGGTCAAACGGTGGCTCATCTTCATGTTCATGTGATACCAAGGTACAGAGGGGACACTAATTTCCCGCGAGGAGGTGTAAGAAAGGCGGTTTTAAACATTGAAGATGAGAACTTAAGCTTAAAAGAGAAATGGGCTGGAAACAGGCTCACTCAAAAAGAAAAAGAGACATTAAAAAGGCTATTCGCTCACATCTAAGACCTCAGCCTTCTGGAATTCCACGATTTTCTTTGGACTTAGCCTGCTCAACCTGTCTATCCTTCCTCCTCCGCCGATTACAAACTCCTTTTCCACGACTTTCTTGTCAACCACTGTTTTTATAGGGATGCCCACTGGGGGGACTTCACCAACTTTGTAGCCGGTTATCTCTTCCACTTCCTTTGGTTTCGCCATTCTGACGTTTCCAAAAATGTTTCTTAGCTTCTCCAGGCTCACCTTTGATTTTCCGTCGACTATGACCAAAATGGGCTCGCTTTCATTTACAATAAAAACGAGAGACTTGATGATGTTTTCGGGACTAACTCCCAGGAGCCTGACAACCTGCTCCACAGTTTTTACTTCTCCTTTTGGCTCTATAATCTCCCCTCCCAGCTCTTTAACAATTTCTTCCACTCTTATTGCCTTGGAGGGATATTTCTCCTCGTTCTTTTTCAATTTTCTCTCCACGGCTTCGTCAAGGTCGATGTTAAGCTCATGGGCTAAAAGGATGAGGTATATTATCACATCAGCCATCTCATCGGCAATTTCCTCTTTCTTCTTTGGGTCTTTGGTGCTTTGAAGTATCTCTTCGTCGGTTTCCCATTGGAAGTGCTCTAGAAGCTCTCCCACCTCAACAGCCAGAGAGATTGCGAGATTTTTTGGAGTATGGTACTTTTTCCAGAGGCGTTCATCCCTAAATTTGACAGCCTTCTCTTCGATTTCTTTAAAATTCATGAGCCTTCATCTCCTTTAGGAGTGTTAGATATCTCAATAGCTCTTCCAGTTCTTCCTTTGAAAACTTTTTCTCAGCATATTCCTCAGGGTCAAAAGATGACAGGTAATCCTTTATTTTGTTCAGTCTCTCAAGATCATCCTCTAGCTCAAGAGACCTTTTTGTAAACTCCCAGGAAGTGTGAGGGCTTTCAAAAATCCGCTGCTTGTTGCTGACTATGGCTATCTTTACGTTCGCTATGGCTTCATCAACTAGTTCCAACAGCTCCTTTATCTTCATCTTTCACACCGTTGATAATAACCAAGTAAATTATTTAAAGTTGATTGAAAAAGTTAATATGAGGGAAGCTCCATGGATTTTGACTTATTCATGGAGAGGTATGGATACAAAATTCTCCTTGGGATAATAGCAGTAGTTATCATTAGCCTTCTCGCAATTCCCATCCTTGGAATTGCAGAATTAATAAGGATGTATGGGCTCGAAATTGGGCTTATAATCATCATAGTGTCGGCAGTTTATGGTTTTACAGTGTGGAGAAGATTTAATGAGGCGCGTGCAGAAGCTCTTGGAAAGTACTTCTACGACGATAAATGGTATAAAAGAAGATGAATCACTTCTTGCTTGGATAAACTATCGCATCGAAGGGACAGAGCTGCTCGCAAAGCCCGCAACCTGTGCATATTAGCGGATCGATTTTCATCTTCCCTTTTTCCTCCTCAAAGACCAGCGCTGGACAGCCGGTTAGGAGGGCACATGCTTTACATCCTGTGCACTTCTCCTCAATGACCACCGGTATTTCTCCAATTTCGCCCCTTCTCAGCACTGGAATTATACATTCCCTCTTTGCTATTATTACTGCCGGGCCTTTAACCTGCATAGCTTCTTTTATAGCCTCCTTAGTGGTTTTTAGGTCGTAGGGGTCGACTGTTTTTACGTACTTTACGCCAAGGGCTTTTACAAGGGCTTCAATGTTTATCTCGTTGAACTTTCTTCCCGTCTCGCTTCCTCCTGTTCCCGGATGCGGCTGGTGTCCGGTCATTGCCGTGGTTCTGTTGTCAAGGATCATCACAAGGACGTCGAGGTTTTTATAAACTGCATCCACCAAGGGCTGAATCCCATTGTGGAAAAATGTTGAATCTCCTATTGTGGCAATTATCTTCTTGTTCATCGCTATGCTCTGACCATTTGCGAGGCTTATGCTTGCTCCCATGACATATTCGGTCCATATTGCCTCTAAGGGTGGGAGTAAAGATAAAGCATAGCATCCTATGTCCCCATGAATGGGGAGTTCATCTTTCTTGAACCCTAATTCTTTTAGGGCATCAAGCAAAGCTCTATAGGAGCCCCTGTGTGGACAGCCGGGACACATTGTGGGAGGTCTTGAGGGGGCTAGGTTTTCTGCTTCTTCAACTTCTTTTGCCTTTATGTATTCTTCTCTATCCTTGCCGAGGAGCTTCAAGAGGACACTTTTAACCAATCTTGGAGTTAGTTCACCTTCAAGAGGCAGATGTCCGGTGCGTTTTCCATATATTGGAGTTGTTATCCCTTCTTCCTGGGCTACTATTTTCACTTCCTCCTCCAAAAACGGTGCACCATCTTCCACAACTATTGCTTTTTTAACTCCCTTCAGGAACTCAACGACGAGTCTTCTCGGCAGAGGGTGGGGTGTTGAGATTTTGAGGATTTTAAATTTCTCATCAAGTTTTGAAACAACTTCTTTCACGTAATTGTAGGGTGCCCCTTCAGCTATAATCCCAATCTCGCCCTCCCCTTCAATCCAGTTAAAGCTTAAAGTCTCAAACTCGGCTTCAATTTCTTTCAGCGTCTTATTCAACCACCTGTGCCTCTCAAGGTTGCCCTTCATTGAAGCCCTTACATATCTTTGAATATCCTTTTCAAATTTCGGCTTTCTGTCAAGCTTGACGAATTCTCCTACCTCCACATCGGCAGTTGTGTGGTTTACTCTCGTGGTTGTCCTGAAAATGACAGGTACTTTGTACTTCTCACTCAGTTCATACGCATATTTTATCAAATCATGGGCTTCCTGAACGTCTGCAGGCTCCAGAACAGGTAGCAAAGCGAGCTTTCCGTAATACCTGTCGTCCTGCTCCGTTTGAGAAGTATGCGGCCCGGGGTCATCGGCCACTAAAATAACGAGCCCCCCTTCCACTCCAGAATAGGCGAGGCTCATCAGCGGGTCAGCAGCAACGTTAAGTCCAACACACTTCATCGTTACAAGTGCCCTGAGACCAGCATAAGCAACTCCCGCGGCTTCTTCAAGTGCCACTTTCTCATTGGGCGCCCATTCGGCGAAGACTTCGGGGTTTAGTCTTGCTATGGTCTCAATAACTTCAGTTGAAGGTGTTCCGGGATATCCGGTTGCGAATGATACACCACTTTCGAGCGCTCCATATGCAATCGCTTCATTTCCCATGAGAAGCTTTTTAGTTAATGACTTGGCAACTGTCGGAGAACTTGAGCTAGCTTCCATGCTCACCACCACAATTCCTTGGGTTTTGAACCTATAAAACCTGTAGTTCGAAGAAAAACAAGGAAAATCGAAAATTTTTTAGATTTTGGCCTCAAAAACCATAAACATTCTCGCTACGGGGTTTGGATAAATTTCCCAGTCAGTATCAATTTTTTCTATTGGTATCTCTCCGTAGAGACCCCCTTCCCTTGGGTCGAGGCTCTTTCCTACTATTTTGTTTTCGGTTATTTCAACTGTCATGTAGCGTGGAAGCCCTATCCGTACAAAGCCTTCTTTCATTGCATATTCAATTCCCCACTTTACGGAGTAAATTCCCGCGTAAAGCTCGGCTATTCTTACGGCAACGCTTTCTTTTCCTATAGCCAGGATCTCAATTCCGGTTTCTTCCCAAAATCTCTTTGCCAACGGCTGCAGATCTTTGCTTAACTCGTGCCATATGGCTTTTCCTCTATCGGAAATTCTCAGCGCATCTATAGTTGGATCATCCAGTTTTCTAACTTCTATTCCCCCAAGGCTGGAGTCTAGGTGGATAACATCGGGCTTTACTTTTCTTGCAAGCTTTAATCCCAGAAGAGCTTCATCCTTCAGTGCCGTCCTTCCGCTGAGGTCATAGTCAAAAGGATTGGAGTACTTCACAATGCTCAGCGTTGCTGTTCTGTATGGTTTCTCCACCAAAACAGCTGCAGTTGCTATTAGACCAATTGGATTGTAGTTTTCATCTAATACCGCTCCTCCAGTATCTGCAGAGACTATCCTCATATTTCTCACCTTTTTGGCTCCAAATGGGCCCTTTTAACAACCAAAACTCCCGAACCAGTGAAGGCATCCCATATTTTTTCGGTTTCGTCAAAGACTATTTTTGCCTTAAAAAATGGTGCATCTCTAACGAATGTTTCGAATTCTCCTCCTTCGCCAGCAATGTGAACTTTATACTTCCTGTTAAGCTCCTTCAGCTCTTCAAGGGCTTTTTCATCTATTTTTCTCCCCAGCCATTTTTCATCCAGCCCATAGGCTGAAACTCCTACTATAACAACATCGAGGCCATCACGAATTAGGGCTCGCATGTACTCCTCTGGCTCAACCTTCCAGAAGGGCACAAAGACCTTTATTCCAAGTTCCTTGGCAATTCGTTCGACCCTTTCTTTTTGATACTGGCTAGCCAACGCCCCAGCGACGACACCCTCTATCTTTAGCCCCTCGAGAACTCTCTTCAAGTCTTCAACCTCTCTTTCTTTCTCTCCCTTCGTAAAACCTTTGACGATGGGAATTCCAATAGCTCTCGCCTGCAGTTCTGTGAGGTGAAGGTTTGGGACGTGATACATGTAACTTTCTTCACTCTCAGAGTGCATTGTGACAAGATATCTAACTTCATGACCTTCCTTCAATGCCCAATAAAGGGCATATGTAGAGTCCTTTCCTCCAGAAAAGAGTACTGCGACCTTCATTTCTGACCCTCTTTGTGTTTTTGAAAAATAGTTAAACAGAGCTTTTAAAAAATTTTGGAGATCAGAGATATTCCAAAGCCTTCTCTGTTTTTTTATCAAAGAGGATTACTCTGTCCTCTCTGGGCACTATTGTGACTTTTTCCCCAAATCTAAAGTGCTCTTCCTCTGGGGCGAAAACTTTAACAAAAACATCACTATCGACTGCTACTGTTATTATCTGCTCCCTTCCCAGCGGCTCAAAAGAGTAAATCTCTCCTTTGATACCTTCTGCTTCTCCTCTCACTATTTCCGCGTCATGTGGTCTAAAGCCAAAAAGCACTTCTGTTATGTTAAGTTTCTTGATAATCTCCCCGTACTGCTTGGGTATTGGGATTCTGCTGTGGTATATTCTGAGCATATCTCCTTCCACTTCTGCTTCAACGAAATTCATAGGTGGGCTTCCCAAAAACCCTGCCACAAACTTGTACATTGGTTTGTAATATACCTCATCCGGGTCTCCAACCTGCAAGATGTTTCCGTCTTTTATAATCGCTATCCTATCAGCCATTGCAAGGGCTTCTGCCTGGTCGTGGGTTACATAAACGGCAGTAATCCCCAGCTCTTTTTGTAGCCTCTTAAGTTCTGCCCTAACTTCCAACCTTAGGAGGGCATCCAAATTGCTCAGAGGTTCATCAAGTAACAGAACATCAGGCTCTTTAACGAGTGCTCTGGCTATAGCGACTCTCTGCTGCTGACCACCACTGAGTTGCCAGGGATATCTATCTAGGAGGTGGTCTATATGGAGCATCTTCGCAACTTCCCTGACTTTCTTCTCTATTTCTTCTTTGGGGGCTTTTTTGAGCTCAAGGGGGAACGCAATGTTTTTGAAGACCTTCATATGGGGATAAAGTGCCCAGTTCTGGAAAACTAAGCCCACATTTCTGTCCTTTGGTGGGACTTCGGTAACATCTCTTTCATCAAAGTATATCTTCCCGCTTGTTGGTTTGTATATCCCGGCTATAGTGTAGAGCAAAGTTGATTTGCCACTTCCGGAAGGTCCTAAGAGAGCCATAAATTCTTTGTCTTCGATTTCCAGTGTTATGTTGTCAAGTGCCGTGAATTTTCCAAACTTTTTGGTTATTCTATCCAGGGTTATCTTAACCATCCCTTCTCACCCCTTTATTCCTCCTGAATAGCTTTGGAGAAGCAGCTGCTGGGCGGTTAGGAAAAATATGATGGTGGGCAGGAGATATAAAGTCCCAGCAGCAGCTATTAGCGGCATGTGTGAGTACTCAGCTTCAATATTCGCCTCTATAAATGTTGCAAGTGTTTGATCAATTAGAAATGTTCTTACGTAGATTAGGTCCTGCCAGCCTGCCAAAAATCCAAACAACGCAACTGCAAGTATTCCGGGCTTTATTAGAGGTAGCATTATCTGTCGCCATACCTTTATCCTTGAAGCGCCGTCTATGATTCCCGACCATTCAAGCTCCCATGGGATTGTATCAAAGAACCCCTTCATAAGCCAGACCGACATAGGGATTTCTAGTGCTGCCCTAGCGAGAATTACATAGAAGAACGAGTAGAGCCTCACAAATGAAGGTTCTTGGGGAAACGTTAGGCGGTACAGCAAATAAACACCGACAATTAAAGCAACTCCTGGAAAAGCATGAAGCATGAGGAGGAGGAGCATCATTAATTTTCTCCCTTTAAACTTTATTCTCGAAAGAGAGTATCCAGCAAGTGTGCTGATTAAAGTAACTGTACCTGAAACTCCTAAAGCAACTACAAGAGTATTCAGGGTTATTTTTAGGATGTTTTGCCTTATTCCTCCGGTTATTGCTAGTTTCCCCTGAAAAACGTTTATCCAATTTTCAATTGTTGGTCTAAACGAACTGAGGCTTAAATTGGTGACCATATCCCTGCTAAAGCTTGAAATTACTAAAAGTGCAAACCCCAGTATGAGGGGGAGGCTGGCGAAGAGTATCGTGAAGACTATTATCCACTCTCCCTTCTTTGGTCTTGTTTCAACGTCCCTCATTCTATATCACCCCTTGGCTCGTGAATCATCTTTTCAAATTGGAGCACTTTTAGGGTGACAAGCCCTCCTATGATGCCAATTATAGACAGTAACACTGCTGCTGCAGCCGCTAGGCCTTGATCCTGCTCTCCTCTTCCAAATGCAGTATTGTAAACGTAGAGTGCTAGTGTCGTGCCGTAGTCCCTGCTTACCAAGTCCCACTGGACAAGGAGGAACAGGTGGGGATAGGTCGTTAATAAACTCAGGAACTGCCAGGTTAGCACATATAGAAGGTGCCATTTCATCATTGGAACCAAGATTTTTCTGGAGATTTGCCATGCTGATGCCCCATCTACCCTCGCAGCTATAACAAGCTCCTTTGGGATCTGATTTAAAGCCGAAGTAAATACTATCATTCCAAAGCTAACTCCCACAAGGCCATTAACAAAAATGATTACGCTCCAAGCCCCCCATGGAACGATTTGACCCCATGGGATTGGTTGGGAGAGCACACCAAGCTTCATGAGAATTGAATTTAAAGTACCAATCTCGCTCCCGTGAAAGAAGTAATACCACACCAGGCTGTAAACGGCTATGGGGGACATTCTGGGCAACAACCACAGAAGTCTAATTGCCGAAGAGGATCTTTCATTTATGAAAAATGTCCCTAAAGCTAAAAGAAGACCTCCAAAGACGTTTATAATAAGGGTTATTCCCACAAAAATGATAGTAGTTAAGAGAACAGTTCTCATCAACGGGTCATGCTGGAACATATGAAAGAGCCTCTGATAATTGTAAAATCCAACAACCTCAGTCAGATACCTTTCAATATTCCAGTTTCGCATCTTGGTAAAGCTTATGTAGACAGTGAATACTAAGGGAATCAGGTAGAATAAACCGACCATTATAATCATGGGAGAAAGAAAAAAGGAAAGGTTTCGAAGCTTTTCCCCCTTCATGTCATTCACCTCATTGAAGCGTCCAGTCCTTTGGAATCTCCCCTACTACTTCCACGTTTTGGGCCAGTTCTGGATCCGCATTGACTTTTTGTATAATGTAGTTAACACCTTCTTCTGGGGTCATGTCTCCTCTCAACACCTTGTCCACTGCCTCTTTGAAGATATCAGCCAATGCTGGGTACTTTGGATGTGCTGGAGCTAGCTTTGTGTACTCGAGCATATAACTCACATCGGCAAGGAACTTTGCGTTTATTGGGTGAACTGTTGTTGCGACAATGTCCTTTATGTTGCTCTTGACTTGAGGATCGAGATCAATGCTGAGGCTCTTCAGGTCATCGAGCCACTTCTCGTTGCTGATTAGTTCTGCGGCTTCTTTTCTAACCGGCAGGTGGGCGCTTATTACGCTGTGAATCGCATTTATATCGGGGTCGCTTGCTTTTATTACCATTAAGAATGCCAATTTGTGGTAGAGGTCTTTAAGCTCATCATACTTCGGATTTTGCTGGCCGGCTTTGGAGTTTATCATCCAAACAAACGGCTGGCTCAGAGTTACAGGCTTCAGACCCTTCTCCCCGGCTGGGAACAAAGTGTAGGTAAACCAAGCTTGGACTTCTTCGGGCTTTAATGGTCTCGGAGTGCCTTCTTTTCCATAATAGTCCTTGGTCTGCCATTCCGTCCAGTACCAAGTACCGCCTATGTCAAACAGGGTTCTGCCTTCAACTATTGCGGGGTGAATTTGCTTTGCCCAGTCCCAGCTCATTATGTCTTTGGGGAGCAAGCCATCTTGGGCGAATTTCCACTCCACATAAAGCCACTTGTAAACTGCCGGAACGTCCACTACAAGCTTTCCAGATTCCTCGTTGTACAACTTGCCGCCAAATGCATAAATAAACTGAATTAGGTCTGGATGTGCGGATCCTTTTCTGTGTATCAATCCCCACTCCGCTGCACCGCTTTCCTTTGCTTTCTTAGCCCAGTAATAAACATCACTCCATGTGAATTCCCCGTTCTTGACTTTTTCTTCAATCCCCTCTAAGTTAAAGCCAATTTTTGCAGCTACGTCTTTTCTTATGTATAATGGCCTTGCTTCTGTATCTTGGGGCAAACCGTAAAGTTTGTCGTTGAATTTTGAAGCTTCGATTAGTGAGGGATAGAAGTCATCTATCACATTTTGATATGCGTTTGCATATTCAGTTATATCGAGAATGTAGCCTTCATCTGCGAGAGTTGGCAGGAATGCATAAGAGTTCACAAAGAAATCGCCAGCCTGTCCTAGAGGCTGTTTGCTGAGATATTCTTGGTACGCATCTTGGAAAGAGGCAACATAGTGTATGTCTGTTATCGTTATTTTTACGTTGACTTCATTCTCCTCCCAAACCTTATTTATTCTTCTCGCCGCTTCTACAATTCCGTAAACTCTCATTACACTGTTGGGGTCTCCAGACCCCCATGCAGAGAATTTTACCTCATTTATCCCGTTGCTTTCAAGTGTCCTGCCTATCGCCAAGATATCTTTTGTGAAGTCCCCTGTTAACTCAACGCCTGTAGTTTCGGTCTCTGAGCTTTCCTGTGAACCAATGCACCCACTGGCGATTACTCCAACAAGCACAACTATTGCCAGTAATATACCTACTTTTGCCTTCATAACCACCACCTGAAAAAAACTTTGGGATTTTAAGATGCCAAAATCGGCATAGGCTTATTGTAATCTTGCAGGGCTATCAACGACATTTTGGAAGGGAACTTTTATAACTTTTATGTAACATTAGGGCGTGTTTATAGTAACCTTTATTAGGGTTTTTGCTGAATTCTTTCAGGTGGTTGTCGTGATCCCCAGATGGGATCACAGACTCAAAGACCCTGAAAGCGTGGCATTCGCAATTCTTGACGTTTTAGCAGACTTCGAATCAGAAGGAAAGCTGAAGAACCTGCCAAAATCCAAAAAATTTCCAGTAAAAACAATACTGGCAATACTCCTCTTTAAACAATACTACAACCTACCTCTCAGAGACGCCCAGCACTACGGCAGAAAATTCTTCGGAGCAAACATTCACTACTCAACCCTCCACAACTGGGAGAA
>NZ_WHIZ01000002.1:0-56869 GCF_009372125.1 Thermococcus sp. 101 C5 | reverse complement strand
TTCTCCCAGTTGTGGAGGGTTGAGTAGTGAATGTTTGCTCCGAAGAATTTTCTGCCGTAGTGCTGGGCGTCTCTGAGGGGTAGGTTGTAGTATTGTTTAAAGAGGAGTATTGCCAGTATTGTTTTTACTGGAAATTTTTTGGATTTTGGCAGGTTCTTCAGCTTTCCTTCTGATTCGAAGTCTGCTAAAACGTCAAGAATTGCGAATGCCACGCTTTCAGGGTCTTTGAGTCTGTGATCCCATCTGGGGATCACGACAACCACCTGAAAGAATTCAGCAAAAACCCTAATAAAGGTTACTATAAACACGCCCACAATGATCAAAAACTTTATATACATACTGGGCAAGTTATTTATAGTGATGTCCTTATGAAAAGAACATACATTATAGGTGTGAGTGTAATATTTAGTATTTTGCTAGTATTTGCAAAAGCGGGTGCTGTATTCGCGACTGAACCTCCACATCATGAAGAACAAGAAATAGGAGCCTTAATGGACCCCGGCTTCAGAGACCCTGTCGTTCAAGACTCCGATAAGGTTGGGGGGGAGTATGACCCATATATAGATGCTGCATATGTCTACATTAGTGGGAAGGCAAGTCAACTATACCCGCCTCTGCTTTATAATATCCGAAAGTATGCTATAGCATACCCACAATGCCACTTAGTCTATACTACTGGGACTCCTGGGACAGTAGCATATGGGTTTGCTTGGATCCACGCAGAAACAACTTGTGGCGAGTTGTCTGCAGAGATACATTGGATTGAAGGTCATGGAGCAATGGGAACAGCGAACGAAGAATCAACATCAACAAACTGAATATTTGTAGACCCCAATGGCCTTAACACCTGAACGTGATTAAGTGTCAGAAACAGCATGCGGTGGGCAATATGAGGGAACACGCAGGGTTACGAACCAAGAGGGGAGTTTTATCTCTTTTCGTGTTTTTCCTTGCCATCTCAACTCTGAGTACCGTGGTGTTCTCAAGACCATACTGGGCGATGCCGGGGACTTATTTTGAGTACACAGCCAGAGGGGAGCGTGCGGTAGTTATTGAATGTCACAACGGAACCGTATATTTTGGAACCTATGGTGTGCTCAGGTGGGAGATACTGGATGTTGCCAAGGACCAAATCGAGCTAAAGGCCCAGCTCAGGGTTTACAACCTCACGATGCACTATCAGAGAGCACTAAATGCCGAAGAGGGTCTCAAAAAGGCCAGGGAATTAATCGAGAAGTACTCAAGTCTGAACTTCACACAAAGTGGACCCTGCAGATTTGCAGATGTTCAGGACGGGAGAGTCAAGGTATGTGACGGTGCTGAAGGTGTTCTCGTAACAATTGAAAAGACCAATCAAACTTACTGGCTATACGCAGGGGATAACGGAGCCACTGAGGGCCTGTTCTCAAATGAGACGATCCCAAATCTGTCGAGGTCTATAACTTTCAACGTGTCCCTTACGGACAATTCTGTTTTACGTAACGGCGAAAAGCTCGGAATGAACACGCTGTTTCTTACAGATTTGGATGTAAAAGGAAGAACCATTATGAACGGGTGGTTCATAAACGAAGTCAGGGAACTGAATGCGACAGTCCACACGAGATTTGGAGCCTTCAAACCCCCGGTTGTCTTAGTAACTACGAACTTTTACGGGAATTTATCCAACTTCGCACTCTACGATCCCGGCTCGGGGGTCTTAATTGAGGGATACACCCCGGTATCACCGATCTGGGAACTGTTCGGTTTCAAGAGAGTCCTTTTCTCAGATAGGGAGCACTTCAACAGGACAGACGACCCCATAATCAAAAGCAAGGATATATACGGGTTCGGAATGGTTCTCGAAGATACTAACGCCTTTTATTCTGAAACTGGAATGCTTGAAAACGTCCAAATACCCCTCGATGCCATTGCCGTGTTTGTGCTGGCCATAACAGTTTTCTTGGTGGTTGGTTATGAAAGGGCTAAAACTCGTCGTATGGGAAAGCAATGACCCAATAAAGGACTACATTCTCGTAATCCTCGCTGGAATCTCGGCCTTTTTCATGAAGATGAACTTAATAAAAGCCGTACCACTCATTTTGTCAAACACTCCACAGTCGTGGCTTCATGATTCTCTTTTCATTATGTTCTCAGCGAGCACGTACATCCCGGTGAGCCTTGGTGTCTCAATTTTGACTGCCCTGACGATAAGGGGAGAACGGGACGACGGCAGTTCCTACTTTCTGTACTCACTCCCCGTGTCAATCCGGACAATAATCCTTTCCAAAATCGTATGTGTCTACATGCATTTCCTCGCACTCATACTGATCACACACATCTTGCTCTTTTCACTCCATTTTTCCCCCATCAATAGCCTCAAGGTGGTCGCAGCACATTTTCACGTTTTGCTCGCCTTCTACGCTTCGATTCTCCTCTATACAGTAAGTCTGTCCGCACTCTTCTCGGTGCTGGTTCCAAATGCTCCAATCGCAAGCATGTTATCGTTTTTCACCATCTTTGTTCTCACATACGTGAAAATTTTCAACCCCGTTTTGACACTCCAGAATATTGCAATAGAAAACGAGCTGAAAACGCTCTTGCCATACCTAGTCGTTTCAGCTGTTCTCATCCCTGTGGCAATAGAAATTTCCGCCAGGAGGGACGTGAGATGAACGCCTGGAAACTCATCCCAGCGGTAATTGCTCTGGTCACCGCAGTGTCCATAGCGTTCCAACTTGCAACTGATACCGATGATGTCCGGTACCCTGTTCTACCCCTCGGGGCAACTGAAGTATCATGTTTCTACTCCCCCACCTCTGCGTTAGTTGAGATGTCCTTTATGGGCCAGGGTGATGGGAGCTACACAATAATCGACCTTGATGAGAATAAAACTCTAAAGGAGGGCAAAATTACAGGGGAGATTATCAGGGTTGTCCTGCCTCACCCAGGTTATTATGGTGTGGTCATTAACGGGTCGTACTCAGGCAGCGCAACAATACGGGCCGTCGACGTAGGCTTCCCCACCCAGAACTGGCGGGCGCACTTCCTGACACTCTCTCTAGCAGTACTTCTCATGTCGCTCGGCTTCTGGAGGGAGAAGGATGATTGGGCGCTTTGAGGATGTTTCCAAGAGAATTGGAAACGTCGAAATTCTGAAGAACATAAATCTGGAGATAGACAGTGGGGTAACCCTCATAGCTGGCCCGAACGGAAGCGGAAAGTCGAGCCTTATAAAACTACTGGTAGGCTTTTGGAGGCCGAGCAGTGGGAGGGTGACCCTGCTTGGAAGGGATCCCTGGAACAACCCAGAAATTAAGCGGATAGTTGGAATCAGCATAGATCCTCCCTCTCTCCCAAAATACCGGAAAGGAAAGGATTTGATCAAGTTTCTTGAGGAATTAAAAGAGATTAAAGCAGACAGAAATCTTATCCAAAGACTGTTCCCCTATACAGCGGCCCTAAACAGACCCGTTGCAGAATACTCCAGCGGAATGAAAAAACGCCTGAGCATTCTTTTAGCTTTATTGGGGGAGAATGAGCTTCTAATCCTTGACGAGCCATTTTCGGGCCTTGACGTTAGTGGAATATCCGAGGTTGCAAGGATCATCAAACAGAGAGCCGCGAATGGCACGAACATGATAATACTTTCCCATCTGTGGAGGCCGATCTATAACATCATTGACAGGACCGTGGTGCTCGTTGGCGGGGAAGTGGCCTTTGCAGGGGAAAGGGATGAAGGGATAGAGTTCCTTCAGAGGCTCGGTATTTAACAAGCCCGTACTATACGAGATTCGGATCTCCTTTTTTCTATAAGCGCATAGAAGAACCCTATGGTTTTGTGCCTGTGGGGCCAGGCCCTCATCGTCCCTTCGAGAAAGCCCTCATCGTAAGGGCCCCTTAGAGGAATTAACTTAGCATCTGGATGCCTTTCAAGGAACCACCTCACGACTTCCTCGTTTTCCTCTGGAAGCATGGAGCAGGTTGAGTATAGCAACCTTCCGCCCGGCTTCAGGAGCTTCCATGCGCTCTCGATAAGTTCTTTCTGAAGGGTTACTACTTTGGGGATGTTCTTCTCCCGGAGGCGCCACCTCAGTTCCGGGTTCTTTGCTATCGTTCCGTCACTGGTGCATGGTGCATCGAGCATCACTTTATCGGCGATTCCCTCGCCAAGAATTTCTGGTGCTTTTCTTCCATCGGCTTTGATAACCTCTGCAATCTTTACTCCTGTCCTCCTCAGGACTTCTTCCATGCGCTTTATTCTGGCTTTGTCCACATCGAAGGCATAGATTCTACCCTTGTTCTCCATGAGCTCTGCCATGTGGGTAGTTTTCCCTCCGGGAGCTGCTGCTAAATCCACCACTGTCTCCCCGGGCTTTGGAGAGAGAATAAGAGGTGCAACGGCAGAAGCTTCCTCCTGCGCTATGGCATAGCCTTTGTTGAAGAGCCACTCCGGGTTAAAGGGATCGAGAATTCTGATTACGGTTTCAACTCTCTTGCTCCTCTCAAAGCGGATTCCCTTCTTTTTCAGATAGTTCTCAACCTCTTCAACGCTCACTTTAAGGCGATTTACCCTTATGCTCGTTGGAAGGGTTTCGTTTAGCGCCTTTAGGAGTTCTTCGGCTTCTTCTCCAAGCAACACTTTCATCCTCGCTATGAACCATTCCGGAAAGAGGTACTCCCACTTGAGTCTTTTTTCCTCCGTGTCGAGCTTTGGAATATAGTTAATGATCCTTGGAAAAAGTTCATAGTAGTAATAGCCCACGTAGGGATGAGTCCTCTTCGAGAGGAACTGAGCCAGCCCCTTGAGGTGCTGAAGGGTTTTCTCGTTCGGGTCTCTGAAGATAGCGACTTCTACGGCTACCCTTAGAGTTGCCCTCAGCCATGGGTCGAGGATGAGTGGAGAAACCCCCACAAGCTCTTCAATTATTTCATCTATTAAACCCAGACGCCTCTGGATAGAGTAAAATATCCCCGTTAGCTTGGAGTTTTCCCAGCCTTCTATCTTATACTTTGCAAATGCTTTTCTTTTTGCCTGCTGGCTGGGTTTTACTTCTTCCCCAAGCTTAAGGGCCTCTATCAGGGCGTAGAGCTGTCTGTCGCTTAGCTTTAGCTTACCCATATCAATCCCTCTCAAATCTGTAAATGTCTACCAAAATCCTCTCAAGCCTTTTTCGGTGGAAGAAAAACTGGGCCGGGATTTCAAAGGGCAAGGTTAGGCGGTGGGTAATTTTGAAGCCGTTGTCTTTAACAAAAGCTTCAATAAACTTCCTAACTTCTTCCTTGGCGAGGTGGATGGAATAAACAACATCGCTGACGTCAAAAGCCTTGAGAAGGAAAGGTCTATCCGCTTTTGGGTTTTGACTTCCAAAGGGAGGGTTCATTATCACAGTATCAACTTTCACGTTGAAGTCCTCTACCGGTGCATTCACAAACTCTATGTTGGTAATGTTCAGTGTTTTTGCATTTTCCATCGCTATCTCAAGGGCTTTTTTGTCTTTTTCGACTGCATAAACCTTTTTAGCCCCCATCAGGCTTGCTCCAATGCTTAAAACCCCGGTCCCGGCTCCAAGATCGGCTATGATTTTTCCCTCGATGTCTCCCATGGAATGGGCTAACCACAAAAGCTCCGCGGCAACGTCACCGGGAGTTCTATACTGCTCAAGCTCTGGTTTAGGTTCTTCAAAACCCTTCAACTTCGAGAGGATAATTGCGAGGTGTTTTTTCTTCATTCTATCACCTACGGGCTTGCAATATACTGGAGAAGCTCTTCCCAAGTCATGTTGAACTCAAGGCCCTCTATACCGAACATTGTCCCTGCTGTGGTCAATATAAACATTACCACAATCACCCCTAAGAGAAATCCGAACTCCGCTGTGAACGCCACAACGAGAGCTTCTTTTAAATTCAGTTTCAGCATTTTTAAAACCGCAAAAAGTACCAAAACCCCAAGAAAGAGGTCTATTCCAAGAGAAATTCCTACACCCACAACGGAGATTGCTAGAATCGAATAGCTTTTCATTTCCTTGTACGTGAAAACATCTAATGCTGTTTTCAGGAAGAGGTAGTATAGAAGCACAAGGAGGGTATAGATGATAACATCAACATTCTGCATGATAGGGAATTGGAAATGGGGCTTATAAAGACTTTGGAAGCTTGAGGCTTATTCCAATGGGTTCGTCCTGATCCCGTTTGCCCCCGAATATTTCATCGAACTCATAGTCTTCTCTCAGCCCGAGCAGAATCTCAAGCTCTCTTGGAGTAAGCACTGGCTTTCTCCAGTTATCAACATCGTCTATCGGCACCCTCGGGCAGGCGACCACAACGTAAGCGTCAAAGTCAAAGCCTTCCAGAGCTGGGTAGCTTATGTGGTTCATAACTATCAGTTGGGCCTTTTTTCCACGTTCTCTCAGCAGCTTCGCGATTTTTCTGGCCTCTCCAAGTCTCAGCTGGCCTTTCTTGGTACTTGTTATTACTCCAAACTTCTCCGCATCGTATGCCTTGGCTATCTGTGCCCAGCGCTTCCTGATGAGCCGCTCTGCCTCTTTATCCATCCATATCGCATCGCCGCTGTACGGGTTTATAGCTAAAGTTGGCTTTTTTGTGGCTAAAGCAACGCCAATGGGGTGGAAGTAGCCTGCTCCAATAAAGAGAACTCCATCGGCTTCCACTTTTGCTGCAGAGAAATTGCACCCCAAAACCTGGCCCGGGAAGGAAACCCTTCCATCCCCTTTACCAACTTTTACCTCAAATCCCTCATTTTCAAGGAATTCTTTCGCCTTTTGCAAGTCCTTTATGTGCTGAACCGTCGTAACCAGGGCTATTCTCTTCCCAAGCTTTCTTATCTCAGATATATTTTTTGATAACGCTTCAATCACATCTACCTTTGCAAAGGCGGGAATGAAAATCGTCGGAACTTCGAGGTTAAGCACCATGTATGAGTGACCGAGGTGGATTAGGGCATCACACCCGAGCATTTTGGCTTCTTTATCTGCCGGATCGCAGGCCCCATAATTAACCTCACCGCTTATCAGACTCTCTATGCCGTTTTCTTCAAGAAACTCTGCCAAAAACTGTGCCTCTTTCTTGAGACCCTCAGGAGTTTGAATCAAAACTCTCTTCGCATTCAGCTCTCTCAGCTTCTCCAAAACTTCTCTCTCGTGAAGTTCGTACATAGGCTCACCAATTCCTTCAAAAACAAAATTCTTTTAAAGATTTGGCTCCAACAATACTTCGAACTTCGAGGTATGGTGGTGAAAATGAGAAAGCTCGGACTCTTGCTGATAATTGTTTTTCTTAGCACGTTCGCCCTAGCGGAAAGGCCCTATGACTATGTTGCTGAGGCCACATTCAACGCCCTTAAAACGGGTGATTATTACGTTTTGCGGCCCTATCTGGATGAGGAAATGAAAAGAGCCTTTGACGAAAATCAATTTAACGCTTTCAGGAACGATCTTATATCAAAATATGGGGAGTTTAAAGGCTACAGCTTTGTTAAAGAAGGGAAAACAGGAGAGTTCATACTTGGTTATTATAACTTTGAATTTGAGAGAGCAAATGTCACCATAAGGTTGGTGTTTAAAGAGGTCAACGGGGAATACAAGCTCTCCGGCATATGGATTGATGCAGTAAATTCAAAAGAAGCAGGTATTCCGTTAGGAGTTGCACTATTCTTCCCGGTCCTGGGAGGCTTTTTAGCATTGCTGACATTTTACATGCTTGGATTTAAGAAAATAGGTGTCGCGGAGATAATTTTGGGCATCGTACTGGTTGCAATAACACTTGGCATTCAACCTCTAATACAGAATGCACCCTTCTTGGCAGTTGGTATAAGATCAAACTCGGAGATAGTTGCCAGGGGAACAATCTTCGTAGTTTTTGCGGCAGTGTGGCTTGGTTTTGTTGCTGGATTTTTCCAAGAGAGTCTGAAATATGGGCTTTCAAAAGGCAAGTATCTTAACGAGGCCCTTTTCATTGGTATTGGCTTTGGGCTTGGTGAAGCGATCCTTGTTCCTGCCTTACAGGCGATTCAGCTTATTGCATTGGGTGGGGTGACTCCAAGTCTCGCCAATGCTCTCGTTTCCATGCTCGAACGCTACTTGGCCACTCTGTTCCATGCCGGAACAACCGTGGTTTTGGCTTACTCCTACAAGAACGGCTTTGGGAAGAAAGCCCTGCTGGCTTTGAGCGTTGCTCACGGCATAATAGACACCTTTGCTGCATATTACCAGTTCAAGCCATCACCAGTGGTTTTGGCTGTGATCTATGTGCTCCTCTTGACTGTCTCAGTGCTCTTGCTCCGCTATGGCTTGCCCAAAGTGAAGGAGGAGAGGGAGGAAGACAGGATTGTTTGGTGACCACAAGAAAAAGGCATTGGAGAAATTCAGAAAAGAAATTAGGGCGGGAATATACGCTTATTTAGTCCTTTCTTTTTTAAAAAAAGAGAAAACTCACGGTTATGCCTTAAGAAAAGCCCTTGAAAACATCAGTGGGGGAAAATTTGTGCCAAGTGAGAGCACTCTCTACGGAATCCTCAGGACCCTTGAGAGGTATAACCTGATAAAGGGAGAATGGATGGAAGTTGGAGGGCGGGTGAGGAGGTACTATGAGATAACCAAAACCGGAGAAGAAGTCCTTGAAGAGCTGAGAGAAGAGATCGAGCTTATGAGAAAGGTGCTCGAAGACAATTTTTGAATTTTATTTCATAAAATTTCTTTTAAACTTTTATCGGGAACTTTTGTTGGTGATCCGAAATGCTGAGGAAGCTCCTTAATTACTGGAGGGCAAGGTGCCCCTTTGTTCGAGCAATAGAAAAATGGCGTCTTGAGAGAAAGAAAAACAAATTTGAGGTAAAGAAAAAGTTCAGCTAGTCGATCCTTTCATCACCCTTCAGCGACGGGTTTGCTCATCACAGCATCTTTTTCACTTCTTCCACGGTCTTTTCTATTGGGATCGTTATTTGCTCTCCGCTTTCCATGTTTCTTATTGTGACATTCCCCTCGGCTAGGTCTCTCTTTCCGAGAATCACCACAACTCTCGCGCCTATGCTGTTGGCGTAGTCAAGCGCCTTGCTTAGTTTTCTTCTTTGAATATCATATTCTGCCTTAATCTTTGCCTTTCTCAGCATCTGGGTTATCTCTATGGCTTTTTTCTTTATCTCAAGCTCATTTCCTATGTACACAATGAAGACGTCACTTCCAACTTTAAGCTCTGGCAGAAGTCCTTTGCTCTCCAAGATTGGGATTAGCCTTTCTATACCAATTGCAAAACCCGTTGCGGGGGTTGGCTTTCCTCCGAAGACCTCTATAAGGTTGTCGTATCTTCCCCCGCCGCCTATCGATCCGATACCAAGGTCATTTGGAGCTATTGCCTCAAAGACTATGCTGGTGTAGTAGTCAAACCCTCTGGCTATTCCGAAATCTACCAATGCGTAGTTCTCAACGCCATAGGCTTTCAGCAGTTCAAAAAGCTCTTCAATCTTCTTCAGTTCTTCTCTTGCAGTTTCACTTTCGAAAAGCTCGTACGCTTTTGGTAAAACATCATCGGGCTTGCCCTTCAGTTCTATTAGGGCGAAGACCTTTTCTATCTCTTCTTCACCGAGCCCAAACTCTCTTAGGCTCTTTGTGAAGTCCTCTCTGCTCATCTTGTCTTTTTTGTCTATCAGCCTCATGAGCCCGATATCGTCTTCCACGCCGAGCATCTTCGCAAACTCATCCAAAATGACTCTGTCCCCAATGTTGACTGTGAATTCTCTCAAGCCTGTGTTGAGGTAGCTTTCTATGAAAAGTGCGATAACCTCGGCATCAGCCTCTATGTTTGGAGAGCCTATAAGCTCAACTCCCGCTTGCCAGAACTCTCTCAGCCTTCCACTCTGCGGCTCCTCGTAGCGGAACATGTTCGCTATGTAATACCATCTTATTGGCTTCGGTGCGGTTTGGAAATAGTTCACAAAAAGTCTCGCAACGCTTGAAGTCAAATCAGGTCTGAGGGCGATGTTTCTTCCACCTTTGTCTTCAAAAGCGTATAACTGCTCAACAACCTCTTCCCCGCTCCGCAACTCGAAGAGCTTTGTGTACTCGAAAGTTGGTGTGAGTATCTCCTTAAACCCATAAGCTTCGAAAACTTCCCTTATTTTCTCAAACACGTATCTTCTCTTTGCCATATCCTCGGGAAGCAGATCTCTTGTTCCCTTAACTCGCTGAATTCTGTCCATCTCTCTCACCTACCAGATTGAAAGAATAGAGAGTTAAAAAGTTGTTGATGCCATGAGCTTTAGGAATATTCCTCCAACGCCTTCCACCATCATCTGGGCTCCAATGGCCATTGTAAAGAGACCAATTATTCTGATAAACACGCCAAGCGTTGTTTTGCTTACGTTTTCGACGGCGTAGAGGGTTATTATCATGATAAGAGCAGTGGTTAATATAGCTATTACGATTGCCAGAGCAGAGACCTCTATGCCGTATTCTGCTGTTAGTGTTATTGCGGTTGTGATTGCTGCCGGACCAGCTATTAAGGGCGTGGCAACAGGTACGGCTGCTAAGGCTAAAATATTCTTCTCCTTTTTGAGCGTTACCATACCACCGCCTTCGAGAGCTTCAAGACCTATTTTGAAGAGCACAAAACCGCCTGCTACTCTGAGGGCGTTCAAATCTATGTGGAATATATCTTGCAGTATTATCTTTCCAGCCAGGGCGAAGAGAATCAGAAGGAAGAACCCTATGAGGTTGGCTCTTATTATCAGCTGTTTTATGTCCTCTATGTGGAAGTCTTCCCTAAGCAGGCTAACCAGGAGTATTTTGTCGCTTGGGTCTATCATGATTATCATAAGCAGTGCAGAGCTGAGAACTTCACTTATCATGTTCATCGAAAGATTTTCAAGGGAAGTCGCTTATAAACTTATGCCATGCTATGATGAAACCGGCACTGGATGAACGGTGATTAACACTCGGTTGCCTGAGCACCACAGAAAGATTTATAAACCACTTCGAGATGAGTAGTGATTGAGGGCTGGGCTGTAGGGTCCCGCGGTAGCCTAGCCTGGGAGTGGCGGCGGACTGTAGATCCGCAGGTCGCCGGTTCAAATCCGGCCCGCGGGACCACCAAAAGTTTTTGACGTTTTTGGAGTCCTTAATTCCGAAACTTCAGTTCTTGTGGCCTTCAACTCCTGAAGGAGTATTCAATTGCTTTCTTGGTACTCCAAGCAGAAAACGTATAAATGACAATTTCATTTCTGGTATTATGAAGTCAAAAATGACCCTGATAGCATTGATTCTTCTTTCCGTGGTTGGTGGGTGCATCTCTTCTCCTAGATTATACTCTCCTTCAATAGAATCTGAAATACCCTCAACTCCCTTAGAGGCGTGTGGAGAGGAAAGTTACTACTTCTTGGATTCCGCCATAGAATGCCTGATAACTCCGGAAGAAGTGGAGACGCTTCTTCCAATTGCGGACGAATTACAAGAGGGAGACATAAGGGAAGACGTCTGGAAAATTCTTGAATGGGAAGAAGACAACATAAGGTATGATTTTGAGAAAGCATCCCTTTCACCTGCAAAAATAACAACATATCTGACGGGAAGAGTGGAAATAACCGGTGGCTCAAAAATCCAAAGCCCCTCAGAGACCGTGACCCTTGGAAAGGGGATATGCACGGATTATACAGTTTTAACAATTGCCCTACTGTTTGCAATGAACTACACTGAGGCTTATGCCCTTGAAATAAATTTTGAAAACAGTGAGGTAGGCCATACAGCAGCTTTAGCGAAGATTGGCGGGAAGTTCTTTGTTCTGGATCAGAAACCTCCCGTTATGGACTTGGGGAGCTACTACCTCCACTGGAAGAAGGTTGAAGGGAAGGCAATTTCAAATGCGACCCTTTATCGGGTTCGATGGAGCGGGGGAGCAGATGTTGAGAAGCTTGCGGTGCTCTACTCATCGGACTTCCTGAACGAAGACTACGTTTTCACGCACTTCGATGCCGTAAGGCTGACGCGGGAAGTCGTAGAAAAAATAGAGGACGAGTTTCCAAATCTAAAGAAAGACGAGAACCTTAAATCCGGAAAGCTTATCGGGTATTCTTCTGGGAAGAAGTGGACTATAACTCTCCCTAATTTTGCCATGTATTACAGTCCGGAGTTCCACGAGCAGTTTGTGGACTATATCTACTCCAGCATAAAAGACACCCCAGAAATCTTGGCAGATTTGCGGGATTACCGCTTTTTCTGGGTCAATGCTGAAACTGAGGGGGATGATCTTAAGATAGAGCTTATCCTGGCGAGGAAGTAGTCAAAAACCTTTTAACCTCTGAAATCAAGTTAAACTATGGTGTTTAAAATGAAGACCTTCCTCACGGAACAGCAGATCAGAATACTTCGTCTAAGGGCTAAGGGGCTAAAACAGAGTGAGATAGCTGAAATTCTGGGCACAAGCAGGGCAAATGTGAGTATTTTAGAAAAGCGCGCACTGGAAAAAATTGAAAAGGCTAAAAACACCCTTCTGCTGTGGGAGCAGATAAATTCCAAGGTCGCCATTGAAGTCAAAAAAGGAGAAGACATTTTTAAGGTCCCAGACAGGCTTTTCGAGAAAGCCGATGAAGTTGGGGTAAAGGTTCCCTACACAACTCCAGAAATTATAGCCTTCCTCGTTGAAAACGCTCCGATAGAGGAGAGAATAGCAAAGAAGAACTTTGTTCTGTTTTTGGACACCCGCGATAAGCTTAAGGTGAGCGAGCACTTACTGGAGGAGCTTGAGGAGATAGGGAAGGATTAAGGACGTGAAAACACCGTTTAGTGCCATTGCAAGACCACTGACTGCCCCAGAAAGCTCATCAACCAGTATTATCCTTGCGGTTCCTAGGCCGTGAGAAGTAACTCCCATTGCAAGCCCTCTCGCAACCCGGTCCTTTATTTTGAAAGCATCTAGCATCTCAACTCCAATGGCATTTCCTAGTATTCCCGTTAGTATGACTAAAACTGCCGTTAAAGGTGGTATGCCTCCTATCTTCTCACTAACCCCTATGGCTATTGCCGTTGTAATGCTCTTAGGGGCTATGCTTAGAAGAACGCTCTCGCTACCACCCAAAATCTTTGCAACGTAAAATGCGCTTAGGATTGCTAGCGTCCCACCAAAGACTATTCCCGCGAATATCTCCTTTGAATACTCCTTTATTATTCCTCTCTGCTTATAGAGGGGGACTGCAAGGCTAACAACTGCCGGGCTTAAAAGGTAGCTTATAATCTTGGCACTCTCCATATAAGTCTCGTAGCTAATCCCTGTCAGATGTAGGATGAACGCTATTGTGATTATGGAAAGCATAACGGGATTTAAATAAAAGGCTCTTTTCTTTTCATAAATCTTTGAAAATAAGTAGAAAACTGCAATCGTTAGAAAAATTCCGAGGGAGTTCATTTTTCGCCACCTCTTAGGAGTTCAACAAACTTCGCCGTTAAAATCAACGTAAGAGCAAAGCTTATCACCAAGGCCCCAAAAATCGGGACTGCCTGGCTTTTTATGAGCCCCCAATATGTTATGACTCCAACTCCTGGTGGGATAAACATCACGCTCATATTCTTTATGAAGAACTCTGCTTCTTTTTCAACGTCTTTCAGCTCTACAACGTTGAATAAAAGTGCAAAAGTTAGCAAAATCATTCCGATGACGTTCCCGGGTATTGGAAGATTAAATGCTTCGCTCAAGAGCTCTCCAATGAAGAGAAAACCGAAGATTATGCCAAGTCCCTTGTACATAAGCATCATAAAAAACTAAGATACAGAAAGATAAAAATCTAACGAATCACTCAAAGATTGCTATTGCTTCTATCTCTACCTTGACTCCCTTTGGAAGCTTTCCTACCTGCACCACTGCCCCTAGCTGGCTTTGAATGCCCGAAGTATTCTTCATACACTTTATTGAACTCTTCGAAGTCGTTTATGTCATCCAAATAAACGTTGACCTTTACAACATCATCAACTGTCGCCCCTGCGGCTTCTAGAACTGCTATCAGGTTCTCTATTGCTTGCCTTGCCTGCTCTCTTATGTCTCCTTTAACGAGTTCCCCTGTTTCTGGGTTTATTGGAATCTGTCCTGAAATGAAGAGTATCTTATCCGGGTTTTCAACCAAGATTGCCTGGCTGTATGGCCCTATTGGCTTCGGAGCGTTCTCGGTATAGATCACATTCCTCTTCACCATTGCAATCACCTCCGAATTTTATTATGGAATTGTTATTAAAAACTTTTCGGAAAAAAGAATTAAGAATCAGCGAAGCGAAGAGTCCTCATCGGGCTCCTCGGGTGTCCTCGGCCTCATCATCTTATCCTCTTTTCAACTCTTCTCAAGATACTTTTCTAGGGACTTGGACGGAACGTCAATTGAAAGCCCAACCTTCTGCAGAGCTATCCTTAGAGCATAGACTTTTGCATGCCCCGCGAATTCTTCCGGTGCATACTGTTCTATTGGGATGGTGAGGAGCTTATCTACAAGCGCTTTTATCTCGCTATCACTTTTAGCCTTTTTGATGTCTCCAAACCATCCTTCTATTCCTTTTAAATCTATTCCGGCATATACAGGAATCTTTGAAACAGTTGTCTCATTTATACTCGCCAAAATTCTTGCAACATCTGCCATTGGTGTTTTATCGTCTATTATCAGCCTTTTCACAACTATCCAGCTTCCATGCTTGGCGGTGAAGTTTATGTGATCCTCATTATACATGAGCGTGGTTCTAAGCTCCCTTATGGGCTCTTCCGGGTAGCTGACGGGGAACTTCTTTGAGAGCGCTTCCCTTGCTAGCAACGCTTTCGCGGCATCCAGAAGGAGCTTTTTGAGTTTTTTATCATCTTCGAATATCATTGGATTAAGTTTTCTTGAAGTTCCTGGAGATTTCAGGGTTTTTAAAACCTCCCAAGGCTCTTTCTCTCCTATCTCCTCGGCTAGATTCCTTATTCTGGCAATATCCATGACGTCTGTTAGATACTCTGGGATCTTCAGATTGACGGTATTTGAGACACTTGCAAGGAAGTGGGCTATTTTGTGGTCTTCCATCATTACCAATTTATCTCCAACTTTCCAGTCTTTGTGGTTTGCCGTGAAAGCTATGTGATCTTCAATTTTCATTTTTATCACCTCATGTCTTTTTCGGATTCTTATTATTTTAGCTTTTCTAAGCTCGTCGATTTTCTTTAAAAAAAGTTTATAAGTTCACTCAAGCAACCGTAGTTTGGGAGAGGTGAGGTATTTTGAGCGAGGAGATTAACAGCGTTGAAAAAGGGCCCTCCTATGGTGAAGAGCTTGAATTGGGGATGGATTTCCAGACTACTGAGGAAATTAAAGTCCCTGAAAAGTTAATAGACCAAGTTATCGGTCAAGATCATGCTGTTGAGGTAATAAAAACCGCAGCGAAACAAAAAAGGCACGTGCTGTTAATAGGTGAGCCCGGTACAGGTAAATCCATGTTGGGCCAGGCCATGGCAGAACTCCTCCCAACTGAAAATCTAGAGGACATCCTCGTCTTTCCAAATCCAGAAGACGAAAATATGCCCAAGATAAAGACAGTTCCGGCATGTCAGGGCAGACAAATAGTGGAGCGCTACAGGCAGAAGGCAAAGGAGCAAGAGAACATAAAGTCATATCTGCTGCTTTTTGTGCTTTTCGTGGTAATGATTGCGGTTCTTCTGGACCGCTCAGCCCAAACTCTGCTGTTCGGAGTCTTTGTGCTTATTGTGTCTTTGATGGCTTTATCAAACATGAGGCTTAGGAATCAAGTTTTGGTACCAAAGCTTCTTGTTGACAATTGTGGAAGAACTAAGGCTCCATTCGTTGATGCAACTGGAGCTCATGCTGGAGCCCTGCTTGGAGACGTTAGACATGACCCGTTCCAATGTTTTAGCGGCGAAGAAAGCATTGTAATTGAAAAAGGCAAAGAGAAAAGAGTGTTCAAACTTAGGGAGTTCGTTGATAGTGCCCTCAAAGAGCCCTCTGGAGAAGGAATGGACGGAAAGATTAGGGTGGTTTATAAGGATCTTCAGGGAGAGGACGTAAAAATACTCACAAAGGATGGATTTGTAAAGCTCCTCTATGTCAATAGAAGGGAAGGAAAGCAAAAGCTTAGAAAAATAGTAAACCTTGAAAAGGATTACTGGCTTGCATTAACCTCTGAACACAAAGTGTACACGGAAAGAGGTCTTAAAGAAGCTGGAGAGATAACCAAGGATGACGAAATAATAAGGGTACCCATTACAGTCCTCGACAAGTTTGATGTTGCTAAAACCTATAATGAGGAAGACAAACTCAAAGCTTACCTCCGCTGGAAGGAGTATCACGAAAAAACTGGTAATGGTTACAAGAAAGCTGCAAAGGAGCTTGGCATCAAGGAAAGTACACTTCGCTGGTGGGCTCAGGGAGCAAAGCCAAACTCACTCAAAATGATAGAGGAGCTTGAAAAGCTCAACTTACTTCCATTAAACAGTGAAGACAGCAGACTCGAGAAGATAGCAAGGATTTTGGGTGCTCTCTTTAGCGATGGAAGCATCGATAAAAACCTCAATACTTTGAGCTTTGTTTCGAGCGAAAAGGAAGCCATTGAGCTTTTTGTGAAAACACTTGGCGAGCTCTTTGGAGATTTCGATTACGAGATTAAAGAGAACCGTGAGAGCAGAGGGAAGAGCATTCTTTTTAGAACATGGGACAGAAAAATTATAAGGTTCTTTGTTGCACTTGGTGCACCAGCTGGCAATAAGACCAAAGTCAAGTTTGAGCTTCCGTGGTGGATCAAGCTTAAGCCATCAATCTTCCTCGCCTTCATGGATGGTTTCTATAGCGGCGATGGTAGTGTACCGAGGTTTGCTCGTTACAAAGACGGCATAAAATTCAATGGAAGTCTTGAAATAGTCCAGCTTACCGATGAGCTTGAAAAGAAGCTCCCATTCTTTGAGGAAATAGCGTGGTATCTAAGCTTCTTTGGGATTAAAGCGAAAGTCAGAGTGGATGAAGCGAGAGGTAAACACAAGGTGAGGCTTATATTGTCCCAGTCCGTAGACAATGTACTCAACTTCCTTGAGTTCATTCCGATAAGCCTTTCTCCAGCAAAGAGAGAAAAGTTCCTTAGAGAAGTCGAGAAATACCTAGCGGCTGTTCCAGAATCAAGCCTTGCCGAAAGGTTTGGAGAGCTCAAGGAGCGTTTTGAAAAGATTAAAAGGGGACAGAGAAGGCACTTCATCGAAAGCTGGGAGGAAGTAGAGGTTACTTACAACGTAACTACAGAGACAGGAAATCTACTTGCCAATGGTCTATTTGTTAAGAACTCTGGAGGTCTCGGCACTCCAGCCCATGAAAGAGTTGAGCCCGGAATGATTCACAGAGCACACAAGGGTGTGCTATTCATAGATGAGGTAGCCACCCTTAGCTTGAAGATGCAGCAAAGCCTTCTCACTGCCATGCAGGAGAAGAAGTTCCCAATAACGGGCCAGAGCGAGCTCTCAAGCGGTGCTATGGTGAGAACAGAGCCTGTACCATGTGACTTCATCTTGGTTGCAGCAGGAAACCTCGACACGGTTGATAAGATGCATCCTGCTCTCCGTTCGAGAATAAGGGGTTATGGTTACGAAATATACATGAGAACCACAATGCCCGATACAATTGAAAACAGAAGAAAGCTCGTGCGTTTTGTTGCACAGGAAGTTGCGAAAGACGGCAGAATACCTCACTTCACCAGGGATGCCGTTGAGGAGATAATTAGGGAAGCTCAGAAGAGAGCTGGCAGGAAAGGCCATCTTACCTTGAGGCTTAGGGATCTTGGAGGTGTAGTAAGGGCTGCTGGAGACATAGCGGTTAGGGAAGGAGCTAAATACGTTACCAGAGAGCACGTACTAAAGGCGTTACAGCTAGCCAAGCCACTCGAAAAGCAGCTGGCAGATTGGTACATAGAGAGAAAGAAGGAGTACCAGGTTATTAAGACCGAGGGCGGAGAGATTGGAAGGGTAAATGGCCTTGCAGTTATAGGGGAACAGAGCGGTATTGTGTTGCCGATTGAAGCTGTGGTCGCTCCTGCTGCGAGCAAAGAAGAAGGTAAGATACTAGTGACAGGTAAGCTTGGGGAGATAGCAAAGGAAGCCGTCCAAAACGTGTCAGCTATAATAAAGCGCTACAAGGGAGAAGACATAAGCCGCTACGACATTCACGTTCAGTTCCTGCAAACATACGAAGGTGTTGAAGGTGACAGCGCAAGCATAAGCGTTGCGACAGCAGTCATTTCAGCTCTTGAAGGAATTCCCGTAAAGCAGAGTGTTGCCATGACCGGTTCGCTGAGCGTCAGGGGAGAGGTTTTACCCGTGGGAGGAGTCACACCAAAGATAGAAGCTGCAATTGAAGCCGGAATAAAGCAGGTCATAATTCCAAAGGCAAACGAGAACGACGTTTTCCTAAGCCCTGACAAGGCAGAAAAGATCGAAATAATCCCTGTTGAGAGAATTGATGAAGTTCTTCAGATAGCCCTCGAGGACTCAGAAAAGAAAGATGAACTGATAAAGAAAATCAGGGAAGCCCTGCCATTTGCTTAATCCTCAAGAAGCTCAGACAGCCCTGCACATTCTATTATCTTTTTTGCTATTTCCTTGCTTGCTTCGATGTCGGTGAGCTCTTTTATGATTATTTTTCCACTGGGATATATGCTCGTTTCGTAGCCGTCTATTACCGCTATCGCCATCATTTTGGGAATAACGCTTTTTACCTCGTAGCCTTTATCTTTTAGGCATTCTGCAGTCCTTTTTAAATCAATCGTGACCTCTTTGTCCCACGAATAGGGCTGAACTATCATTCCCTTCATGGTTGTGCATGGTTTTGAAATGATCATACTACCACCAGTTTCTATTTCGGGGGAGTGCTTTTATGGATTTCTACAGCCCGGCTATTGAAAAAGTTAAAAGCCAAAAGTAGAATTTAGGTCATGCTGCTTGAGATGCTCTTAGCTATAATCCTCCTCTGGGATAGTTATTTTTTCGTTAACTACCTCCTTAGTCTAGTTAAGCCTTATAAAACCGGAAACTCTGCCCCTTTTGTAAGCGTATTGATACCCGCCTACAATGAGGGAGAGAACATAGTGGACTCCATAAAGTCGGCTCTCTCTCAGGATTATCCTGATTTTGAGGTTATCGTTATTGATGATGGCAGTGAAGATGACACGTTCGAGAGGGCCCTCTCTTTGAAAGACCTGAGGCTGAGAGTTTTTAGAAAGGCCCATGAAGGAAAGGCAAAAGCGCTTAACTTCGGACTCTCAAAAGCAAAGGGTGAAATAATAGTTACCACCGATGCGGACTCTATCCTTTCGCCAAACGCGTTGAAATCTCTGGTAGAGAGGTTTTATTCTATGGACGTTGTTGGGGTTGGGGGGCAAGTGAGGGTCTTGGGAAGCTCTTTCTTGGAGAGAGCTCAGGACGTTGAGCATCTCAGAATTGCTATGTTCAGACGGGCTAAGGAGCTTGAAGACCTAAGCGTTGCTCCCGGCCCAATCTCGGCCTTCAGAAGAGAAGCCTTGGAGCGGATTGGTGGGTTTGTCGAGAGTGAAGTTGAGGACTACGCAACAACAAAAGAGCTCAAGAAACTTGGGAAGGTTCTCTACGCTCCGAGGGCAAAAGTCTACACAAAAATGCCAAAAACACTCCAACAACTTTGGAGGCAGAGGAGGAAATGGTTTCTGGGTGATTTAAAGCATCTTGGAGGAGGGCTGGAGAAAGAGCTCTTTTTCCTGATCTTGGGCGACTTTATTGCTCTTCTCGATGTAGTAGTTCCGGTTGCACTGCTCTTAAAGGGAAACTTTGATTTATTCTTGCTGTTCTTAAGTTATGAGGTGCTTACCCTTCTTATCCCTACGGTTGTTGAGGGAGGTTCTCTCCTAAATGCCCTTCTCTTTCCAGTATTTCTGTGGTTCTGGGCTCTGTTTTATCTTTCTCTCCACCTCTATGGCTATCTCCGGACGCTGCTGGGAATTTTGCAAAGTTTGCGCTGAAGTCTCCTTAGGTTTTTAAACTCAAATTCTGAATTCTCTGTGGTGAGGAAAATGGACTTCAAATTCGAGATAAAAGCGCGAGATGCTGCGGGAAGAATAGGAAAAATTGAAGTTAACGGGAAAAAGCTCGAAACTCCAGCTATTATGCCCGTAGTTAACCCTAAGCAGCTCATAGTGACTCCTAAAGAGCTCAAAGAAATGGGCTTTGACATTATAATCACGAACTCCTACATAATTTACAAAGACGAAGAGCTGAGAGAGAAAGCCCTTGAAAATGGTATTCACAGGCTTTTGGGCTACGATGGCATAATAGAGGTCGATTCCGGAAGCTTCCAACTTATGAGATATGGTGGAGTAGAGGTTACCAATAGAGAGATTATAGAGTTCCAGCACAAGATAGGCGTTGACATAGGGACGTTTCTTGACATCCCAACAATTCCAGATGCTCCAAGGGAGAAAGCTGAAGAGGACCTTAAGATAACACTCGAGAGAGCAAAAGAGGCTGAGAGCATAAAGAGCATACCCATGAATGCCACCGTTCAGGGCTCAACATATCCCGACCTGAGAACCTACGCCGCTAGAAAATTAAGCGAAATGAACTTTGAGATTCATCCGATTGGTGCCGTGGTACCTTTAATGGAGGGCTACCGCTATAGGGATTTGGTTGATGTTGTAATAGCCTCAAAAATTGGGCTAAGACCGGACAGACCTGTTCACCTCTTCGGCGCTGGGCATCCGATGGTATTTGCTCTGGCAGTTGCGATGGGAATTGACCTCTTTGATTCGGCAAGCTACGCCCTTTACGCTAAAGACGACCGTTACATGACACCTGAAGGAACCAAGAGGCTTGAAGAGCTTGAGTATTTCCCATGCTCATGCCCTGTTTGTTCTCGCCATACACCGCAAGAGCTGCGCGAGATGCCAAAGGAAGAGAGAACGAGGCTTCTAGCCCTTCACAACCTATGGGTCATTAGAGAGGAGTTAAACCGGGTGAAGCAGGCAATAAAAGAGGGAACCCTCTGGCAGCTAGTTGATGAGCGTTCAAGGTCTCACCCAAAAATGTTTGCCGCTTACAAAAGGCTGCTTGAATACAAGGACTACCTCGAGGAGAACGAGCCGATAACAAAGGCCTCTGCCTTTTTCAAGGTTAGTGAGGAGATCATGAAAACTCCCGTAGTTTTGAGGGCAAAGCAAAGAGCTGAAAGGGTAAAAGGGAAGTTCCCGGAGACAATCAGCCATCCCATTTTTGGCGAAATTCCAAAATACCTGAGCTTAACTTTCCCGTTTGCCCAGAGCGAGGGGGAGGAGGACTTCACAATAGAGAAGCCCTCAAAGGAGGAAGCGAAGCTTTACGTTCAGGCTGTTGCTGAATATCAGTTTGGCGAAGGAGCGAGTGAAGCCTTTAGAGATATTTTTGTCGAGCTCTCAAGAAAGACCGGAATGCCAAGACAGATAAAAGCTGGAGGCAAGCACGTGGCAACTTTTAGAGCGGAAGACGGTCTTTTGACCCTTGGAATCGAAGGAGCAAGAAGACTGCACAAGCTTCTCCCCTATCCAATGAAAAGGGTTGTTGTTAATGAAGACGCGGAGCCCTTTGCAAGAAAGGGGAAGAACGTCTTTGCGAAGTTCGTGATTGATGCAGACGAGTCTATAAAGCCATACGACGAAGTTCTTGTGGTGAATAAGAACGACGAGCTTTTGGCAACCGGACAAAGCCTGTTAAACGGCAAAGAACTTAAGATATTTCAGCAGGGCCTTGCGGTAAAAGTTAGAAGGGGAGTTGAGTGATCACTCGAGCGGAGACCTTCCATATTTTATGAAAACCCTCAGCTCCTTGTCTTTCTTTTTCAGATAGTTCATGAGGGCTTCAAGCTCAGCTCTGAAGGCTTTTTGTTCAATTTTTACCCCTTCGTGGGCTCTCTGGAGCGGTCTTATATAGCCGTTGCTCTCGTGCCACAGCAATTTTGCTATCAGCTCATCGTTGATTGAGGTGTTGGATTGGAGCAGGTATATGATGCCCCCCTTCATGGTTCTTATATACGCTGAGGGAACTCCCGTTTCTATGAACCTCTGGACGGTGGGGAAGTATTTCCTCAAAATCCTCGGCAGACGGTGGGCTATTTTCTTTTTTTCTTCAGCCCTTTCCGGGTCGTATATTACACAGTAACCGGGAAGTTCTTCGCCATGCGTTTTGACAAGATATGCATCGATAAACGGCACGTCAAGGAGATCTATGCCCAGTTTTGACGTGATTTTCCTGTTGTAGAAGCTCTTTGCGATGTAGATTAGCTCCCTTTGGAGGAGCTTCTCTAGTGAGTAGAGGTACTCCAGATAGCCTAGGACAACATGAATGGTGTTTCTTGCCTCTTCAAGGGTTAATGTCTTTGGCTCACTGTATTCATCCAGCTCTTCGGCAATTTTTATTATCTCACTTCTGGGAATCTCGGCTTTTAGCGCATCCCTCAACCTCTTTAGGGCACCGTCGTAGTTTACAATCTCTTTGCCTTCCATTGCTTTGTAGAACTCCGAGTATTCATCTATAACCTCGTCCGCGAGTATAACTCCACTGTAGAGCTCCCTTTCCTCAGCAAGGCGCTTTTCTAAATCGAGATAGTGCTCATCGAGCCTCTCCATGAAGTCCTTTATGAGCTCTTCTGGTTTGCCTTTCTCTAACGTATCAAGAAGGGTTGTTATGCCCTTAACGCTCTCGGGATAAACGGGAGGTCTTGTTAATGAACCGGTGAGCGTTCCGTCCATCAAAATCATATGCTCCTCATTCCCTACTAGCGCCCCGAGCTTGTTTTCTAAAGTCTCCATTTGAAGTCTTATTATCTGGTCGGAAATTCCATGGTTGTATGTCATAGCATTTGTATAGACCAGCCGAGCACTTTTACCGTTTCCAAAGGCAAAAGAGGCAACTGTATAAATTATTGTTCCACTCAGCCTTGCCTTTCCTTGACTTCCATCAACAGCATAAACTTTGCTCTCCTTTTTTTCGGGGAGAGGTCTCCAATCTACTCTGCCCTTTAGGGCTCCTTCAACTTCTTTGAGTTCTCCTTTGAGCATCTGGAGGATTTTGTCTGCTTGATATTTGGAAATGAGGCGGTACATTCATCCCACCTCTACTTCTTCTACTCTCGAAGTGCCGTTTTCAAGCCTGACTCTCACCACTCTATCTGCGGCATCCTTGAGCTCCTCGTCGTGCGAAACTATTATTACCTGGGGGATTTTCCTCAGATATCGCTCCATTATGTCCACGAGCCTTCTTCTCCTCTCCTCGTCGAGATAAGGTGTCGGCTCATCCATTATGAGGAGGGGAATCTCTCCCGCAAGGTAGAGGGATAGAGCCAATCTAAACGCCAGACCGAGGGCTATTCTCTCACCACCGCTCAAGAATGAAAGCTCCCTTTCTTTTCCATCGTATATAACCCCAAGAACAACTTTGTTCTCTTTTGCCTTCACAGTTATTCCAGAGTACTTCTCTTCTGTTAGTTCCTCAAATATTTCGCTCGCGTATTCTCCAACTTTTGCAAGTGCATCTTCCTTAAGGAGGTTTTTAAATACCCTGACCTTTTCTCTGAGCTCTTGAACTTTTTCTCTGGCTTTTTTCAGCTCTTCAAGCTCTTTTTTCTTGTTCTTAACGTTTTCCCTCTCCTTCTGGAGGCTCTCTAGGTTTTTGCTCAACTCCTCTTTTCTTTTTTCGAGGTTTTCAAGCTCAGTTTCTGCCTTCGTTAGGGCTTCTCTTGCCTCAACATATTCTCTTCTCAGCTTTTCGTGCTCTTCTTTGTTGTACTTTTTCTCGAGCTCAGCAACTCTCTCCTCCAGCAGTGAAAGCTGTGCTTCAAGTTTGTGTTTTTGCTTTTCCAGAACCTTTAATTCTTTTTCTTCTCTGCTAAGGCGTTCTTCTTCTTTCTCAAGTTCTTCTTTAACGTCCAAAAGTTTGAGGTACTCCTCGTAGAGGGGTCTCAATTTTTCGAGCTCTACTTTAAGTTCGCTCTCATTTTCAAACCCAAGTTCCTTGAGTTTGTTCTCATATCCCTGAAGCTCTCTTTTGGCGTTTTCTATCTTGCCCTCTATGCTTATCTTCATTCTTTTGAACACCGGCTTCTTTTTGAGCTCTTCAACAATCCCCTTGAGCTTGCCTTCAAGCTGGTTTTTCTCCCTTGAGAGTTCTTCGTACTCTTTGGCCTTTTTCTCAAGCTCGTTGATGTTGAACTGTGCCAGTTTTTCCTCGTGTTCTTTTATCTGTTTCAATATTCCTTCGTTTTCTATCACTATGCGTTCTTTGTTCAAAGTCTTTTCAATGCTTACGAGCTCGGCTCTGAGCTTCTTTTCTTCTTCTTCGAGCTCCCTCATCTTTGCTTTGTATTCGCCGATTTCTGCTCTGTAACTTGCGATAAGCTCTTTTCTGTGTTTGTCTGTAAGCTCGGCACCGCAGACAGGACACTTTCCTTCGGCTTTCATTAGTTCTGCTATTGCTTTGTCTCTCTGTTCAGAAAGGCTCCTGAGTTTTCCTTTTTCTTCCCCAATTTTTTCCAGCCTATCGCGGATTTCGTCTCTTCTTCTCTTTGCCTCTTCTATCTCGTCTTTGAGAACTTTAATGTCCTCCTCGCTAAGGGATAATCTATTCTTTAGGGTCTCTATTGTCTTCTTGATTCTCGTGGCTTCTTCGTATTCTTTTGCAGACTGCTTCAGGCTTTCAAGCTTTTCTTCTATCCCGCCAATTTTTTCTTCAAGCTCTTTCAGCTCTTTTTCTTTCTGCAAGAGCTCTTTGAGTCTTTCTTCTATCTGAGAAAGCTTTCCTTCGTAGCCTTTAAGCTCTTTTTCAATTCTTGCTTTTACTTCACTGTATTCTCTCTGGAACTTTTCGAGCTCTTTGTACCTCTTGGCTTGGGGTTTAATTTCTTCGAGCTTTTCCAGCTTCTTCCTTAGCTCTTCTATTTTCTTTTTCCTCTCATCTATTGATTCAAGCAGTGCATTTATTCTCGTTGCTACCCCTTTGAGAGTCTTTTCGAGTTCATTTCTCTCTTCTTTTACTTTATTGAGCTGTTCCAAAAGATCGTCAAGTTGGTAGAGTCTCTCCTTTATCTTCTCAGCATTTTCTCTCAGTTTCGGGATTTTGGGGAAAATCTCGTTTATTCTCTTTATTACCTCGGTCAAGTTCTTTTGTGTTTGCTCTATTATTTCGTCAATGTTCCTCATTGCTGTAAGGTACTCCTCAATTGCGTTAATCTTCCGGTCTATAGCTTTTCTGACTTCGAGGAGGTTGTTGTACGCGTTTTCATATTTGTCCAACCCAAGAACTTTTCTAACGACTTTTTCTCTGCTCTCATCACTCTCTAAAATTGCGTCGATTTCGCCTTGCCTTATGTATATTGCATTCACAAATACATCATAGGGAATCATTTTTTCCATCCAGTTCCTCACGGGCTGCTGACCGGCTTCAGTTGCATAATGCCACTCATCACCGTCTTGATACTTGACGAAAGCTATGCCTCTGGTTATGTTCCTGTGGAGCTGGTATCGTACATTATCTTTTTCAAAGAATACCGTTATTTCTGTGCTTTTTCCGTTCACCCTGAGGATGTCTTCCTTCTTGAGGTCTTTGGGCTTTGTGGGCCAGTAAAGCCCGACGAGTATCGCATCGAGGAGGGAACTTTTTCCAGAACCGTTTTGTCCTATTATCAGGTTTATCCCGGGTGTAAACGTTACCTTTGTGAACTCATGTGAGCGGAAATCTCTCACTATTATTTTCTCAATCCTCATTTCCTCTCACCCTTTGAGCCAGGACAATAAGTCCGATTTCTTCTCTGGTGGCTTTTTTATCTTCTTGATTTTCTTCTCTTCAGGCTTCTTTTCCCCCTCTTCTTGTTTCATAACAACCTTTTCTTTAACTTCCTCTTTTCTCTCTTCTTTGTTGGGCGTAGATTCTTTCTCAGGTATAGAGCCTCTTAAGAAGAGCTCGATAACTTCTTCAAAAGCTTCAAATTCCTTCTCGCCAACAAGTTCGAGTATTTTGAGCTCTAGGGGATTAAAGAACCCTCTTAGATCTGTGGTTTGGGTTGGCCTGAAGGATGGTCGTTTGAACTTCGTTCTTATGTGGAGGTATTCAACTTCGAAGATTTCGTGGAGAAAAGACACGTCAAAAGGCCTCTCCCATTCAATGTCCACCCTCAAGAAAGCTTCCTTTGGTATCTTTGTGCTCAGCTTTTTGAGCTCCTGCCTTGCAGCCCTTTCGTCAGCTTTAATTTTAACATCGTAGAAAGGCCTAACGTCGAGTTTTACAAACCTTGGTTTGAAATCTTCAACTATCAGAAATCCCTTGTCCTCTCCGGCTTGGGGAACAAAAGTCTCTCCGTTCCACCTGTATCTTATTTCGTAGTCCCCAAAGTCCCACCTCTCCAATGAACCGGGATAAGCAACTACACCTAATCCTTTGTTTGTCTGCCACTTTTTGTGTATGTGCCCCATTGCGTAGTAAAGAAAGCCCTCTGGCAGGTCTTCGAGGGTTATCTCGAAGTAGTCCCTCTGCGTTTCCAGTCTCAGGCTGTCCATCATTTCCTTTATCCCCTGGTGGAGCATAAGCACAGCGTCTCCGCTTGGCTTAAAGTACTCGCTCAGCTTGTTTCTCTCAAACCATGCAGCACTCATGAACTTCAACCCATAAATCTCTAGGCTTTTGTTCCCTTTTTCGAAGACCCCTTTGACGATTAGCTTTCCATTGGCTTTCTCTGTGGTCTGATACTTGTTTTCTTTCTTCTCCTCGCTGAAGCCGAGAACGTACATCAACCCCAGGGATTCTAGAAGATTGTATGCGGAAATCCTCTTTTGGGTTCTGTCGTGGTTTCCTTCAATTGCAAAAACCGGAATTCCTTCTTCTTTTGGGATCGAAAGGATGTCTATGGCTTCCTTTATTGTCTGGGGGCTTGGGTTGCTGCGGTGAAAGAGGTCTCCCGCAATAAGTATAAAGTCCACTTTTTCCTCAACTGCCTTTTTTATTGCAGTCTCAAAGGTTTTTCTAAACTCCTCGGCTCTGTAGGGCAGTCTGTACTGCTCAAACCCAAGATGTACATCTGCAATGTGGGCAAATTTAAAGGTCATACTCTATCCCCTCATCTTCATAAGCCTGCTGAATTTCTTCCTCTCTCTTCTCTTCTTCTGCTCTTTTACGCCATCTTGATACAACTCCTATGTCCTCTCCTCCATAATCGCCGCCCTTTTCTTTGAAGTTGTAAATCTTAACAAGCGCTGGAAGGGCTATTGCTTGGCCAACTATAACTGCCTCTCCTTTTCCGAGGGAGGCTATGTCAGCTAGCAAGTCGTTGCTCAACTGCTCGCTTGCCTTTAGGACATACTCTTGGTCTCTTGGGTTTACAATCCTCAGGATTATCTTGGTGTTTGTCTGGCTTAAGACGTCTTCATTAAGTTTGTTTGGTCTTTGGGATACTATTCCAAGCCCAACTCCAAACTTTCTTCCCTCCCTGGCAATTCTGCTCAAAACCCTCACGGCATCATTGTGTTCTCCTTGCGGGGCAAAGATGTGTGCCTCCTCCACTATCATGAGTATTGGCTCAGCAAGTGCTTTACTTTTCTTTTCGATGCTCTTCATAAGTTCTTTGAGCTCTTCGATTTCTTCTTCGAGTTTTGATGTTTTCGCAGCCCTGCTTTCTCTTAGCTCTTCTTCTATGCGTTCAAGAGTCTTTCTGGCTTTTTCATAGTCTACTCTTGCCTCAAATATTCCCTGGAGCAGTTTTCCGACAACGACTTTCATTTGGCCCTCGTCTAAGGGCCCGAGGTCGATAACGTTTGCCTTTCCAGGCTCAATTTGGGATATTAAGTCCTCACTGGTTAATAATCCCCCATAATTTCTCAAAAATCTCCTAAGCCTTAAAACAACTCCCCTTAACGTCTCTACCCTATCTGATTTGAGTTCTTCCGTTAGATAGTCCTTTTTTCCTTCATCCCAGTAAATTGCCGCTTTATTTCTGATCCAGTCGTTTATCGTCTCCATGAGCTTTTCGATAAGTTCTCTCCCACCCAAGTTTGGATTTTCGTATTTGATTGTTTCCCATGCTTTAGCTAGAAATTCTCTCTGTATGGTGGCGTTTTTTGCGACTTCTATCAGGTCTGCCAGCTCTTCACTATCCATTTCTTCAGGTCTTATTTTGGCATCTATTATCTTGACGTATTTCTTCCCAGTGTCTGGAAGCTTCAGCTTTACGTAATCTCCGTGCGGGTCTAGGACAACTACCGTCCCCCTGAGCTTTTCGACGATCTGGCTTATCATCACTGCAACGGTGTTTGACTTACCTGCTCCGGTAACTGCCAAAACGGCAAAATGCCTTGATACAAGCTCGTCAGCGTTCAGATATATTGGCACGTTTTCCCTTAGGAGGAGAGTTCCCACGTTGATGTATCCCTCTCCGGGGTTGTATATTGCCTTGAGGACTTCGTCGCTTAGCCTATAAACAGTTCTTCCATTGGGGATTGGGACTCTGTTTGGTAAAACATCAATTCTCTCGCCGTTAAAATTGAGTTTGCCCAGCACCCTTACGCTAGCGATAACTTCTTCATTGTCCTCAATGCTCTCTCCGTATTGCTCCAAATCAAGCTGAAGAGATTGATATGTGCTTTTTCCACTTATGAGGAGCCAATTTATGTTTTGGAGCTTTCTGATTGTGCCGATAACCCACTCTCCATTCCTGTTTTGGGCAACAACGAACTCTCCAAACTGCAAGTTTACCTCTGGATGAGCAGAAAAATCGTACCCTATAACGCTTGCCTCACCTTTAACAATACCCACGGCCTCTTCCGCTATTTTCATTGTACCACCTTCATTTAATTAACTACCTCCAGGCTGGTTATAAACTTAATCTTCGGAGTAGTAGGATAAGAAAAGACACAAAATAGAAGATCAGACAGGAATCCGGTCATCATCCTGCCCTCAGGATCGGAAGCGCTCATCACTTCTCTTTAACATCCTCCCCTCATTTTTTAAGTTTTTCCAAAAATTATTTTAGTTCCTCAGCATAATCACTCTTGGTGATACAGGTGCAGGCTAAAAAGTTGAGAAGGCTCGTTATATATGAGGTCTTCCCGAGAAACCACACTGAAGAGGGAACCCTAAGGGCGTTAGCTGAGGATTTGGAGAGGATAAAATCCCTCGGTGTGGACTTTGTTTGGCTGATGCCCATATATCCAATAGGGGAAGAAGGCAGGAAGGGTTCTCTTGGCTCTCCCTATGCTATAAGGGATTATCGGGCAATAAATCCTGAGCTGGGAACGCTTGAAGATTTTAAAGAATTTGTTGAGAAAGCTCATAAGCTTGGGCTTAAGGTCATGATAGACATTGTATACAACCACACCTCGCGAGATTCAAAGCTTTTGGAAGAGCACCCCGAATGGTTCTATACAGTTGATGGCAAGCCTTCAAGAAAGGTTCCGGACTGGAGTGATGTTTACGACCTTGATTACTCCAACAAAGAGCTCTGGAAATATCAAATAGAAACCCTGAAGTTCTGGGCCAGGTATGTAGATGGGTTTAGGTGCGACGTTGCTCCTCTCGTTCCCTTGGAATTCTGGGAGACAGCCAAAAAAGAAGTTGCTGAGGTTAATCCCAACCTCATTTGGCTGGCTGAGACGGTACATCCTTCTTTTGTTAGGTGGCTGCGGGAGAGGGGGTTTAGAGTCCACTCGGATGTTGAGATGCATCGGGTATTTGAAATCACCTACGACTACGATGGGAGGGAAGTGCTGGAGGGATACCTTCAGGGAGAAAGAACCCTATCGAGCTATGTAGACTACCTCTACGTTCAGGATACGCTGTATCCTGCGGATTACGTTAAGCTCAGGTTTCTGGAGAACCACGATTTGCCGAGGGCAGCAAAGATATTTAGAGATGAGCTCCGCCTAAAGAACTGGACGGCATTTACGTTTATGCTCAAGGGGGCTACACTGATATATGCAGGTCAGGAGTATGCCATCGAAAAGCAGCCGAGCCTCTTTGAAAAGGACCCTATTCCCTGGGAAGAGGGGAATGAGGAGTTTTCATCTTTTATCAAGAAACTAATCGAGATTAAAAAGTCAATTGACTGCAACAGTCAAAGGGTGTATTTGGCAAAGGAAGGAGTTGCGGTTGTAGAGTGCAAAAATGCGGTTGGAATCTTCAACTTGGAGGGCAAAATCGGAGAGATAGAGATTGAAGTTAAGGGAATAGACCTTCTGACAGGTAGAAAGGTTGAAAGCAAAGATGGGAAGATAGAGGTGCCTTTTGAGCCGATAATAATCTCTCTTTGATATTCTTTTTAAATCAATAAGATTAAAAACCACTGGGCGAATATTTCAACTATGAGCCTCTCTTCAAGAGATACTTCCATCCCCAGAAAAATTCCCCTAAGCCTCGTTACGATAAGACCCGCCACTCTTTTTGACTTAAGTGAGATTATGCGTATTGAGAGGCAGTCTTTTAGGGAGCAATACCCGAGGGGCCTGTTTCTGATGTTTCTGGAGGCAAATCCGGACACGTTTCTCGTTGCAGAATACAACGGGCGGATAGTAGGATACGTAATGGGATATCTAAGACCAGATCTGGAAGGACATATAATGAGCATAGCCGTTGACCCGCTTTACAGAGGAAATGGGATTGGTAAGGCCCTTATGGAAGTTGTGATAGACAGGCTGCTGAGGAAGGGAGCTAGGTATATAGGACTTGAAGTCAGGGTCAGCAACGAGAGGGCAATTAGGCTCTACGAAAAGCTGGGCTTTAAGAAGATGAAAATTATAAAAGGCTACTACTCCGATGGTGAGGATGCCTATTACATGGTTCTAACACCAGACGCTTGGGGGGGCAGAAGTTGAGTGAGTTCAAATTTTACCTCAGCGGAGATAGGGTTTTCAGCATGATGGAAAGTGCGATAAACAAGCTCTACAACAAAAGGCATTACGGGGAAGTCGTAAACGGCAAGCTTTTCCTCTCTCTCATTGAAGCCGCTTATCTACTGGATAAAGGGTGGATTAAAGTTTTTGACGGTGAAAAAGAGCTCAGCGTTCAAGAGCTTTTCGAAATTGGAAGAAAAAAAGATGAGCACTTTGATCTAAAGTTTTTGGTTTACAGGGATCTTAGGAATAGGGGCTACACTGTGAAGACAGCTCTCAAATACGGTTCTCACTTTAGAGTGTACCGCAAAGGAATGGAGGAGCATGCGGACTGGCTAATCTGGGTTGTAAGTGAGAACCAGAAGATGTACCCAAACGACTTAACCGCTAGGGTTAGGGTTGCCCATGGGGTTAGAAAAAAGATGGTTCTGGCGGTGGTCGATGAGGACAATGACGTGGTTTATTATCACATAGGCAGAATAAAATTTTAGTCTGCCTTTATCTCCCCAGCTAGGATGGGTATGGTGATATAGGCAATCAATTTTCTTTTCTTTGTATCCAAATTTTTGGAATAATACCTTATTAATCCAACAATGAGAAGAATAAACCCCACAAACAGCGATAGTTGTTCTAAAGGGGTTCTAAGTCCTATCTTTGAAGGAATGCTCAATCGAAGCACTGCACTGGCGAGTCCTACAATAAGGAGGGGAGCGGAGTAAATCGTGTAAAGTTCAAGGGAAGGTGTTTTCTTTAAGATCAGAGCTAAGGTTCCAAGTAAGATTAGGGATTGCAAGGTAAATCTAAGTCCGTTAACAAGTAGAGGTAACCACAGGCGGGATATGGAAACGTTAAAAATCCTGAGCATGTGATAAAAACCGACTAACTGGTATGAGCATATTACTTCGCCCAGTATCCAAAGGGCCAGTATCCATTTAATCTTTCCCCTCATCTCTAGACCCCCTGAGAATTCCCCAGATTCCAAGTCCTACCAGTATTATGAGAATCCAAACTGGATTCTTGGTTCCTGCAATTGTCCTGAATAAGCCATCCTTATAGCTCCACCACAACTGGAGATGTTCCTTAAAGAGTCCATAACCAAGCATGAACCCAACAGGCATCCCCGCCAAGAACAGAAGGCTTGTTTTCCTTCTGGAGTAGTATTTCATTCTGGGCTTGGCTATCCAGTTTCCAATTAAGATGAGAGCAGCAAGCCACGGATGAAGTGTGGCTAAAACTCCCTCAGCTAGAAACATCAATGCTCTTACCCTCATCCACTCCACCTTCCACTACTGGTTACTGCCACTCTTAGGTTTCCAACTCGAATCCTACTTTGGGATTAATATCTCCACTAGTGTGGCAATTGCCCAGAGAACTGGTATCCACCACAAGGAGTGCCAGTTAGAAAGGTACTTCTCTGTCCCATAAATTTCCACTCCACTAGTAATTCCAAGTGTTAGTCCAATAAGCGAGAAAATCGCATCTTTGATCTTATTTTTGTTTTTAGCTTTCTGATGTTCAAATGTGAGTATGAAAGCTGTTATGACTCCTATTATTGCGGTAGCCGGATCAAACGAAATCAAAAAGCCAGTTAAAAAGAATATAAGAACCAAAATACGTAACATTTCCCCTCTAATCCTTCCTGACCCATAAAACTTCATTCTCGGCACCTCCAGAGGTTGGGCAGATCCGGTTTACATTCTTGTTGGGGTTATGTTACATAGTCATTGGAGGTGGCACCAATACGAACAAAACTCCTCCAACACTGAAAGAGATCAGGTAGGCCCTGCTGCCGGTGTAGGGCTTGAGTCTCTTTCCAAGGAGATAAAACGATATCATCCAGGCAGATATGAGAATAAGGCTCTCAATTACATTCCGGAAATATAGGGAGAGATAGAAGTAGTCAACAAGTCGGATCATTGTTATTATCCATCCAGCGTATATGAGGGGAAACAGGGATGGCAAGAGGTCTGTTCCTTGTTCGTTCAGTTTGAAAATGCGGAGCGCTAGAGTGATTGCAAGCACCCAGAGGAAAACCCTGAAAATTGCGCTTATTATCAAAATTATGGGCATTTCATAAAATCCGGCAAGCTCAAGAGCGAGCACGTGGGGGGCATAGAGGGAAACGGCAATGTTAACGATTCTGGAAAAAGTGAGAGGGGAATAAAACACTTGAAACGTGTATAACATGAGCAAGATCATGAAACTTATGGTGGTTCTCGAATAGCCCTCTTTACTAGCAATCGATGCGAGTGAGAGTGAGAGGAGGCCTAACATCACTAAAGAAAAAGTTGCAGCGTTGTATAAGGTTGCAACATTTGTTTTTCTTTCTTGTTTAATCAGATCGCGAAGGTACTCATTAAAGGCTTTCTTGCTTCTATCAACTAATAGAAGTCCTACCACTAAAATTGCTGGAAACAGGGTAGAACTAGGGAGTTTCTTGATTAGAGGTGGGGTACCAAAAATAAGTAAAAGAAGCGCTTGAAACGAAGCGATGGCCTCAAGTTTCCTGCTCCCCACAGGTCACACCTCAGTAACTTTTATGTAGTCATAACTGATACCAGAAGCCCCTAAGAGGCCTATAATGCCCCCTATAGATCCTGCCAATAGACGTCCTAAGAGGGTACCTCCGAGGTTGCCTAGAAATGTGTCGATTTCATCGTAAGTGTTTGCTCCAAGTATTAGTATACCGTAGCTTTCTCCTTTTCCTTTTGAGAACTTCATTGGGACTTTAAAGGAAGACATGGTCCAACCACTGTTTTCAATCTTGAATTTATGGAATGTTTTGCCCCATTTCTTTGTTGTCCCTTCATATCTAGCCTCGTTCCACATCCAGTCTACCTCGTTCGGATACACTGTAACCCCACTCGGGGTTCCTATCCAAACCCGATACCCTCCTATTGGTAACTTTCCAATGCCAATCACCATTGAGAGTTTGCTTCCATGCTCCACTTTATAATGTTTGTATGCGAAGAATATCAAGTGTATTATGCGGCTATTCTGAATGCCATTTCCAGTGAGATAAGCTTCTAGAGCGGCTCCAGGAGTTACTGACTGAGGTTCAATGTCTCTTGGGATACTTGGAGTTGCCATCGCGCTTCCTGCTGTCACTCCAACCATCAGCAGTCCCAGCAGGACTGCGAACAGGAGCTTCCACTTCACGAGGTTCACCCCCTTGCAGTTTTTGCATTATATTTATAATTTTTTCCTTTTACTAAAAGTAAGTGTTGTTCCTTTTTTTCGATTATTGAATTAATTCTGAGTTGCGTTTTTCGTTTAGAACGAATCAAAAGAAGCCCGAGTAAAGGAGTTGCACGAGGATGCAATCGAACATGTTCTCAATGCAACATTGCGGGGAAATTAAAGTAATTATGAGTGGAATTTCTAACGGTTACTCTGCCCTTTCTCTCTCAAAGCATTTAAACTCCCTCCTCAGCAGGTTCCACTCCCTCTCATTGAGAGAAGCCTTCTCGACGGGCACTAGGATCACAGTGTTATTTATAACGGCGTAGTCCTTTAGTGTTGAAAGGAACTTGAATTCTGGAACAAATTCGTTCTCGAGGATTAGGTACTCAAGGCCATCGAGATATATCAGCTTGGGAGTATCGTTTCTCTTCATGAAATTGATCAGGGTGTGGAGCAGATATTCAAGCCTTCGGGGGTTAACACAGTCATCGCTGCATTCAGCGGCTGTGAGCCACAAAATCGGAACCTCTTCAAGGTTAAGGGTCTTCCTCACACTATCTGGCTGCGTACGTGTGATTATCAGGGGAGCACGGCCCTTAATAAGCCTTGACAGAAGGTTGAGGCCTGAACCAGAGGGGATAATATACACCCCAGGGGACATCTCCTCGGGTTCGCCTTCTATTTCCACAACAGGAACGAGCTCGTACTTCCTTGTTATGGACGATATCATACCTGCCCAGCCAAAAATCAGAGGAAAGAGCCCTATGAAGAGGAGGAAGTTCCCAATAGTGCCGAGGAACCTTTCCGTACTCTGCTCTATGTGGATGAACCCGGCATCGTTGAGGTCGAGGGGTAGAAAAATAACCTTTGCCAGAGTCACGAGTGAAAAACCGAGGGTTATTAAATCGTACGAGCGGGAAAACTGCGGATAGTGGGAGATAAATTGGCGTCTATAATACAGGCTAAGCAGGGTTATAATGAGCAGCGCCAGGAGGGGCAATCCCTGCAAGGACAATGTGTATAATGTCGACTGCCACGTCTTACACCCAAATAAGTAATTTGTGATTGGAGTATATAAGCTCTTCTGCTGACCGTTAATCTAAATCGACGTATAAAAACAGAACAAAAGACAAAAAAGTGTTCAAAATTCTTCACTTCAGGAACCCGGTCTTCTTTCCGAGGTCTTCGAAGGCATCTATGACGTACTGCAGGTCTTCCTTGCTGTGGGCTGCTGAGGGCTCAAGCCTTATTCTCGCTGTGCCCAATGGGACTGTCGGATAAACTATTGCCTGGGCGAAGATGTTGTATTCATCGTAGAGTCTTCTTGAGAACTCTTGGGCTAGCTTTTCGTCATATAGCATTACCGGTGTAATTGGGTGCTTGGTGTTTCCTAAGTCATAGCCAATGTCTCTAAGTCCCTTTTGGAGGAAGTGGGTGTTGTCCCAGAGCTTTTTAACGAGCTCATCGCTATGTTGGAGAATCTCAACCGCGGCAATAGCGGCAGCAACGTCGGGCGGATTCAAGGCGGATGAGAACAGGAATGGCCTTCCCCTTTGCTTTAAGTACTCTATTGCTTCCTCCGGCCCTGCAACGTAGCCACCGATGACACCGAATGCCTTGCTCAGAGTTCCCATTTCAAAGTCCACTCTGTCGTGCAGTTTGAAGTGATCCACTATACCCCTCCCGTGCTCTCCCAGAACACCTTCACCGTGGGCATCATCAACGTATACCATAGCATCGTACTGTTCCGCTAATTCCACGATCTCCGGGAGTGGGGCAAGGTCACCGTCCATGCTGAATACACCATCAGTGACAATAAGCTTCTTTTTCTTGTCTTTCACTTCTTCGAGCCTCTTTTTGAGGTCTTCCATGTCGAGGTGCTTGTAAATAACTTTCTCGGCCCCGCTTAACCTCATGCCATCGATAATGCTCGCGTGGTTTAATTCCTCGCTAACAAAAACACCATCTTCTCCCTTCTTTATGAGAGCACTGATAGCTCCGAGATTTGCATTATATCCGCTCTGGAAGAGAATGGCGGCTTCTCTCTTCTTGAACTTGGCAAGTTTTTCCTCAAGCTCGACGTGAAGCTCCATTGTTCCGGCTATGGTTCTAACGGCTCCAGCTCCAACACCGTAGTCGAGAATGGCCCTTATAGCGGCTTCTTTAATTTTCGGATGTGCTGCTAAGCCAAGATAGTTGTTGGAACACATGTTTAGAACTTTCTTCCCATCAACAATCACCCAAGGGCCCTGGGCACTCTGGAGAACTCTAATTCTGACGTAAAGGCCTTTTTCTTTAAGTTCATTAAGTTCTTCAGTAATCCAGTCAAGCTTTGCCATAGACAACACCGAATATAATATTCACATTTTTGTCCTATAAAAGTTTTTCATGAATTTAAATGAACAACAGAGAGCAAGTTTCCTTGAGAGGTGGGGAAGTTTTGGGAATTCTTTGAGAGATTCCAAAGAGTTTAAATATTCTGGTGATTATAGAGTGTTTAGGTCACGATAACAGGTGGTTGCAATGGCTGAAGAAGTAAAAGAGGTTAAGGAAGTTAAAATTCTTGAAAAACCGTGGGTTGAGAAGTATAGGCCTGAGAGGCTTGACGACATTGTAGGGCAAGATCACATAGTGAAGAGGCTTAAGCACTATGTTAAAACCGGCTCGATGCCGCATCTTCTCTTTGCAGGCCCACCCGGAACGGGAAAAACGACAAGTGCTCTTTGTTTAGCCAGAGAGTTATTTGGGGAGCACTGGAGGCATAATTTCCTCGAGCTAAATGCCTCCGTCTCCAAAGACACGCCGATACTGGTGAGAATCAACGGAAGAATCCTCAGGACCACTTTTGCCGAGCTGGACAGGCTTTACTTCGACGAAAGCGACGGCGATGTCTCCTACAAAGATGCCTCGAACCTCGAAGTACTCACCGTTGACGAGAGCTACCGTGTCAGATGGGCGAAGGTTAGGAAAATAATCCGCCACCGCGTTCCGGTCATACTTCGCGTCCACCTTGAGGGCGGTGGAAAGCTTGAACTGACCGGCAACCACTCGGTTATGGTGCTCACGGAGAACGGGCTTGAAACGGTGAAGGCAAGCGAGCTGAGCGAGGGGTCTATCGTTCTAAGCTTCACGGCGAACTTGGAGGGCTTCCTCGACGTCCTAGACATGAGAGAATATGGAATCAAGGAGAGCGCGAGAACGAGAACATTTGAGGCGCTTCCGGTTGGTGAGGAGCTATCCTACATGCTCGGCCTATACGCGGCCGAGGGGGCAGTTGGCTTTAAGGGGAACACTTCAGGTCAGATCATCTACACCCTCGGGAGCCACGAGAGGGAGCTGATAAACCGCGTCAGGGAGTTCGCCGAGGGGCTGGGCGTCAGCCTCTACGAGAACTACACCTCCTCAGGCTTTGACCGCTCAAAGAAGAGCGCATACCAGATCAGGTTCCTGAGCACCCAGCTGGCCAAGTTCTTTGACGAGAACTTCTACGATGGCAACGGAAGGAGGGCAGAGAACAAGAGGATTCCCGGCTTTGTGTTTGAGTTCCCGGTTCACGAGAGGATAGCCTTCCTCAGGGGACTCGCCGACGGCGACGGAACCGGGGAGTGGGGCGGAGTTGTAAGGATCTCCTCGGTTTCAAGGGATTTGCTCATAGACACGGTCTGGCTGGCGAGGATTTCCGGAATTGAGGCGAGCGTCTTTGACAGAGAGGCGAGGCTTATCTGGAAGGGTGGCATGAAGTGGAGCAAGGCAGAGCTCCTCCCAGCTGAGCCGGTAGTTAAGATGCTAAAGTCCATAGAGCACGCCATAGACGGAAACTGGCGCTATGAACTGAGGCACCAGCTCTACGAGGGCAAGAAGCGCGTGAGAAAGGAGACCCTGAAGAAAATCCTCCCAATGGTGGATGAGACAAGGCTTGACACCAGAGGCAAGAAAGTCCTTGAAACGCTGAAGAAGTTAGCGGGCACTGACCTCCACGCATTGGTGGTTAAAAAGGTCGAGCTTGTTGAGTACAACGACTTCGTATATGATGTAAGTGTTCCGGGCAACGAGATGTTCTTCGCTGGTGAGATACCGGTTCTCCTCCACAACTCGGACGAGCGCGGCATAAACGTCATTAGGGAGAAGGTAAAGGAGTTTGCGAGAACAAAGCCTATAGGAGGTGCAAGCTTTAAGATAATCTTCCTTGATGAGGCCGACGCTTTAACCCAAGATGCCCAGCAAGCCTTGAGGAGAACCATGGAGATGTTTTCTAGCAACGTTCGTTTCATTCTCAGCTGTGTCACAGGTGACACTAGGATATACACTCCAGACGAGAGGGAAGTAAAAATTAAGGACTTCCTCAAGTTTTACGAAAAGGGTCTAGTGAGAGAGGTGTCCAATAGGAATGGAAGGGACACAGTGATAGCGGCGGTTGCTTTCAACTCTAAGATAATCGGTCATCCGGTCTTTAGGTTGACTCTCGAAAGCGGAAGAGTAATAGAGGCAACGGGCGACCATATGTTTTTAACTCCTGCAGGCTGGGTTCAGACATATGACCTTAAGGAGGGGAGTGAAGTCCTCGTGAGGCCCACCTTGGAAGGTACTCCCTACGAGGTCAATCCAGAGCCGATTGTTGACCTCAGGGATTTCTATGAGTTCGCCAACAAGCTAGAGCTTGAGAGGGGAAGGAAGCCCCTTGGAGAGGCCAGGAATTTCCGCGAGCTGACAACCAAGGATAAAGAGAAAATCCTTGCGAGAGCGCTTGAACTGAAGGCGGAGATGGAGAAGGGCTTAACGGAAAGAGAAGCTGAAATCCTCCAGGAGATTTCAACCGAGTGGACATCTCGGGAGGAGATCCAAAAAAAGGTCGGGCTCTCGAGAGTGAGGCTGAATCAGCTCCTTAAGAATTTGGAGGAGAAGGGCTATGTTGAAAGGAGAATGGAAGGCAAGAGGCAGTTCGTAAGAAAGCTCCGCGATGGAGTTTCTCTGAGGAATGCTGCTGATGTCAAGAGAATCCTTGAGAAAGAGTTCGGGATAAAGATAAGCTACACAGCCGTGAAGCGGCTCCTTGCCGGCGAACTCGATGGTCCGGCTTATAACTTACTTCGTGAGCTCAAGAAGAGATGGCTGGTAAGATATGACGACGAAAGAGCCGGAATTCTCGCGAGGGTTTTGGGTTTCCTGCTTGGTGATGGACACCTTGCCGAGAGCAACACAAGGATATGGTTCAACTCCTCAAGGGAAGAGCTTGAGGCACTGGCGGAGGACCTCAGAAGGCTCGGCCTAAAGCCTTCGGAGATAATAGAGCGCGAGTCTTCGTCGGAGATAGGCGGGAGAAAGGTAAAAGGCAAGATACACATGCTCTACGTGGACAACAGGACCTTCCACGCCCTCATGCGCTTCTGGGGCGTTGAGGCAGGAAACAAGACGAAGAAAGGTTACCGCGTTCCAGAGTGGATAAGGAAGGGCAACCTCTTCGTCAAGAGGGAGTTCCTTAGAGGTCTCTTCGCTGCCGATGGAACAAAGCCCTCACCCGGGAAGTACAACTTCAATGGAATAAAGCTTGAAATGCGCACGAGCAGTGAGAGCCTCGAAGAGACGACCGAGTTCTTCAACGACCTTGCCGAGCTCCTTAGAGAGTTTGAGGTGGACTCAAAGGTGATAGTAACCCCAATCGGCGACAGGTTCATTGTGAGACTTGTTGTTACGCCAAACGACGCCAACTACCTGAAGTTTTTAACGAGAGTCGGCTACGCTTACGTCAAAGACAAATATGCCAGGCTGGTTGGAGAGTACTTGAGGATGAAGCTGACCTACAAGGAGATAATCCTTCCGCAGATTGCGGAAAAGGCTGTGGAGCTTGCCGCGAAAACCAATCCGACACAGGCTGCCAAGTTGCTTGGAGTTAAGAGAGACTTTGTCGTCAACAGGCTAAATGGAGTTCCAATCGGTTTAACGAGGGATTTCATGACTTTCGAGGACTTCAGGAGGGAACGTGTTACCGGAGACTATGTTGTAGAAAAGGTCATTAAAAAGGAGGAACTTGGCTACCTGGACGTCTATGATGTCACCTGTGCCTCCGACCACAGCTTCATATCAAACGGCCTTGTAAGCCACAACTGCAATTACTCATCCAAGATCATCGAGCCCATACAGTCCAGATGTGCTATCTTCCGCTTTAGGCCATTAAGGGATGAGGATATCGCAAAGAGACTAAAGTATATAGCCGAGAACGAGGGGCTTGAGCTGACTGAGGAAGGTCTTCAGGCAATACTCTACGTTGCCGAAGGCGACCTGAGAAGGGCTATAAACGTTCTACAGGCCGCTGCTGCTCTTGACACAAAGATAACCGATGAAAACGTATTTTTGGTTGCAAGCAGGGCAAGGCCGGAGGATGTCAGGGAAATGATGCTTTTAGCTCTGGAGGGCAACTTCCTCAAAGCTAGGGACAAGCTCAGAGAGATACTCCTAAAGCAGGGTTTGAGCGGAGAAGACGTTTTGATTCAGATGCACAAAGAGGTGTTTAACCTTCCAATAAGCGAGCCAAAAAAGGTTGCCTTGGCAGATAAAATTGGTGAATACGACTTCAGGCTTGTTGAGGGGGCCAACGAAATGATTCAACTTGAAGCCCTCTTAGCCCAGTTTACACTGCTCGGCAAGGATTAGGTGAGCCCAAATGCTGCCGTGGGTTGAAAAGTATAGGCCAAGAAGGCTCGCGGATATAGTAAATCAAGAGAAGGCGTTGGAGAAAGTTAAAGCATGGATTGAAAGCTGGCTCCATGGGGCCCCTAAGAAAAAAGCCCTCCTCCTTGCTGGTCCTCCGGGTAGTGGAAAAACCACGACCGTTTATGCTTTGGCTAATGAGTATAAGTTTGAAGTAATTGAGCTTAACGCAAGTGATGAAAGAACTTTTGGCAAAATAGAGCGCTATCTTAATGCAGCTTATACGATGGATATCTTTGGAAAGAAGAGAAAGCTGATTTTTCTTGATGAAGCTGATAACATAGAACCTTCTGGGGCAAAGGAGATAGCGAAGCTCATAGACAGGGCAAAGAACCCCATAATAATGTCAGCCAACAAATACTGGGAAGTGCCGGCAGAGATAAGGGGGAAGGCGGAGATAGTGGAGTATAAGCGTCTAACTCAGAGGGACATTTTGAAAGCCCTCCTAAGGATTGTAAAAGCAGAAGGCATATTTGTCCCCAAGGAAGTGCTTGAGGAGATTGCAAAAAGGGCCAGAGGAGATTTAAGAGCGGCGATAAATGACCTTCAAAATCTTGTAAGCGGTGGCATTGAGGATGCCGAGCTTGTTCTGGCATACAGGGACGTTGAAAAGTCGATTTTTGAAGCTCTGGGCACGATATTTGCTACAGATAATGCAAAAAGGGCAAGAATGGCTCTCATGAACGTCGACAATACTCCGGATGAGGTTCTTCTCTGGATTGAAGAAAACATTCCATACGTATACTATAAGCCGGAAGATATTGCGAAGGCTTACGATGCCATAAGCAGGGCTGATATATACCTCGGAAGGGCAACAAGGACGGGGAACTATGGCTTATGGAAGTATGCAATTGACATGATGACTGCTGGAGTTGCTGTTGCGGGAGTAAAGAAAAAAGGATTTTTGCGCTTTTATCCTCCAAAAACTCTTAGAATGCTCAGAGATACCAAGGAGGAGCGCTCTATTAGGGATTCCATAGTGAAGAAGATAATGACAGAGATGCACATGAGCAAGCTTGAGGCAATTGAAACAATGCAGATCTTCAAGGCAATATTTGCCAACAACCCGGATGTTGCAGCTCATATAGCAGTTTTTCTCGACTTAGGGGATAAGGAGATTGAGCTCCTTACAGAGGACAAGGAGAAAGCTGCAAAGATCAAAGGTAAGATGCTGGCTATTCACAGAAAGCTGAAAGAAACTAAAAGTGAACTTGAAGTGAGAATTGAGACCATTAAGGAAGAAGAAGTTGAAGAAAAGGCAATTGAGGAGGAAGAGGAGGAAATACCCGAGGAGTCTGGAGAAGAGCTAGAGGAAGTTGGAATTAAAGAAGTTGAAGAGAAGGAAGAACAGCCAGCAAAGAAAGAAAAGGAGAAGAAAGCCAAGCAGGCTACCCTATTTGATTTCTTGAAGAAGACTTAAAGGAGCTCGATGTCTGCACAGACTTTGAAAACATGCGGCTTAAAGTCTGAAACTTTCTTTATTTTCACATTGCATTCTTTTCCGAGCTCTCTGCACTCGGAGATAATTCTCCTCTTAAACTCCTCTATTTTGTCCTCGTGAACGAAATCGTAGTAATGAACCCACTTTTCAGATTTTTCAAGTGCCAAGCGGAGGGCATCAACGCCTTTCGGAGTAGGGCTTATAACTCTGTCAAAAGTCCCAAGTTTAGGTACGGCATCAAATACATCTCCCTGTATGACCCTTATGCTGCCTTTGAGATTTTTTTGTTGAGTTCTATGTTTTCAAGGCCTAGCCTCACGGCATCTTTGTTTAGCTCCACAGCGGTTATTTCCGCAGCTTTGTATCTGGCAATTACAAGGGCATACGGCAGAATCCCGGCAAACATTAGGAGGATTCTTTCTCCATCTTTTACAAGCTGAGCCAACCTGTACCTTTCCCCCTTCATTCTGGGGTTGAAAAACACTTTGCTTAGATCGACCTTAATCTCCACGCCGTTCTCTTTGTGCACAGTTGTCAGCCTGTTCTCTCCCCATATGATCGTGTAGTCCCTTACTCTGAAAACACCTTTGTGGAATCCCTTTTTTGCTATCACCTTGAGAAAAGGATGTACTTTGAGGAGGGCATCAACTATCTCTTTTTCTCTGTGCTCTATTTCTGGCGGGATTTGAATTATGGCTATGTCTCCTATGACGTCGTAGCGCCTGAGAAACTCCAGCTCCTCTTTCGTAAATTTATCCTTCAAGATGCTCTCAAGGTTTTTGTAAATCTGCCTTTCTGGTCTGAGAGGGAGCTCAATATCCACAACCTCAAATCCAAGATTTTGGACTTTTTTTGAGTCTGTTATGGGCAGGAGAATATCTTCCCCGTCTCTTTTAGGTCTTCGCTTTCCATCATAAATTCCGGCCCGCTTAAGAACCTTCTTTGCCTGCTCTGCCTCGCTCTTCTTTACTTTCACTGCTGGCATGGTTCTCTCCCTAACTATCCCAACTATAGTATTTAAATGCTTTTATCTCCAGTAGGGCTCCCGCATGAGAACGGCCTTTTTAAAAATTCCAATAAGTTCCTCATCGGAAGCGCCGCTCCTTAAGGGGGTTATAATATCTACAAGGTCGTCTCTTCTCAAGAGGCAGGTCTTTAAATGGCCCGTTGAAGTGAGCCTTATTCTTGTACAGTTTGCGCAGAAAATTGTATTGTGCATCGACCTAACGACCTCAACCTCGGCGATGCCGTAGTCTGTGGGAATAAAGTATTTCTTTCTCCTGTGCATTCTTCTCTCCTTTACATCCACCGCGATCTCCTCAAATTTCTCTTCCAGAGGTTTTAGCGGATAAAAATACTTTTTGAAAAACCATGAGTCCTCCATCTCCCTTGGGACTTCGATTTCAATTAGCTGAAGAATGGTGTTTTTCTGGGCAGCGTAGTTTATCATATCCCATATTTCCCCATCGTTGAGACCTTTCATGACAACCATGTTAAGCTTAACTGGATAGAAGAGCTTGACGGCTTTCTCGATTCCTTCAAGAACCTGAGGAAGCACGTCAAATCCAGTAATTGCTTTATATTTTTTCCTGTCAAGAGTATCGAGACTTATGTTTACCCTATCGAGTCCAGCTTCTTTTAATGATCCCCCTAGTAGCTTCATTGTTGTTCCGTTGGTGGTCATAGATAGGTCTTCAACGTAAGGCCGTATTCTCCTCACTATCTCAACGATATCTTTTCTAATAGTCGGTTCCCCTCCGGTTAACTTGACCTTTTTTATGCCAAGCTGGGACGCTATTCTGACTATCCTTTCTATTTCTTCTGGTTTCATCCCTTGGAAGCTGAGGGTTTGCCCCTCTCTGTGGCAGTAGAAGCAGTTTAAGTTGCACTCATTTGTGAGAGAAATTCTCAGATTTGTCACCGGTCTTCCAAAGCGATCCACTAAAACCATGCGCTCCCCTCTATTACTTAAAACACCACTACTTTAAAAAAAGATTTTGGGTAAACAGTTATGTTAACGATACAAGCTGCGAAAAGTAAAAGAACAATGAGGGAGTATATACTCTTGGGTGAATAAATGTGGATATAAATAAAATTCGCGACCTTGTTAAAGAAGCTCAAGCTCTCCACAAGGAGTTTCAGAAAGGCTTTCTTCGCGTTTATTCACTTTCTTCATCAGGCGATTTTGGGGAGTTGAGAGAGGTATTGTCCGAACTTTATGGTATCATTGATAAAAAATTTGATGTTGCATCTCAAATAGGGAAGGCATCTTCTCTTCTGGGAGGGGACTTTGAAGGGTTCGTAAAAGAGCTCCAAAAAAATGAACATCAGATGAAGTTTTTACTGGAGGAGCTTCTTCTTTTAGTCGAGACTCCAAAAATGAGCTTTACTGAAAAAGCCAAAATAAACGCATCTCTCCAAAGGCTGTTACAGTTTTATCGGGTGTATGACTACTCGATTACCCGGGCAATTCAAAAGCTAACTGGAGACATTGAGGGGCTTATATTTATAAGTGAGGAGGGGAAACTACCACCAGCTAACATTGCTGACAAGATAAAAAAGATAGAGAATCTTGATAAAAAACTTGAGCTCTTAATCTCGTTCATATATTATCTCTACACCAGGCCGTCATGGGTGCATAAAGTTGAGGAAGCTCTGAGAGACTGGCATTCAAAGGGCCTCATGTGGGTTGAAGTGAGAAATGTAGAAAATAACAGCGGTGTTGAGAGAGAGCATGTTGCTAAAATCCTGGAAGGATTAACGCTCATTGGTGTTGTGGAAAAACGGGAAAGAGGTGGTGAATATGTCTACAAACTCAGAGGTTTCGGTGAGGGTTAGAGGGATATACAGCACGGCTCTGACGAAACTGCTCCTTGACGAGGGCTTTAAGATAAGCCAGCCAAGCCAGAAGATCGCTGAAAGACTGGGAATTGAAAAGGTCTACGACGAGTTCGATGTAGATATTCAAGACAAAAAAGACTCCCATGGTGTGGTACTGGTTGGAGAAAAAGTCGAAGAAGTCAAAAGAGTTTTTGAGGAGAAGTTTTTAGATGTTTTCTTTAGAAAGATGCCTTACCAGCTTTACGGCATATATAAGGGAATCGTTATCAAAAAGGACGAAAGATACGTCTATGTGGACATAGGAAATGCTATTGGGACCTTACTAATAGAAGAGTTCCCTGATGCAGTTGAAGGGGATGAAGTGCTTGTTCAGGTCAAGAAAAACAACCTCCTCCCACATCTGAGCGTCTTGCTAACCATACCCGGTGACTACGCAGTGCTTATTCCAAAACCCGTTGGAACCCAGAGACATGTAAAAATATCCAGAAAAATAAGGGATCAATCTGAGAGGGAAAGGCTTAGGATACTCGGATTAAGCGTTGACCTGGGTGAATGGGGAGTTTTGTGGAGAACGGCAGCCGCATATAAGGATTGGAACCTCCTTAGGGATGAGCTAATAAAGCTTTCGAAGATCGCTGAAAAGCTGAAAGAGGCAGAAAAATACTCCGCCCCTGCTCAGATAGTTGAGGGTAGGGACATCTACGAGGTGGAATTCGGAGGTGCAACGAAGGCAAAGCTTGATGACATAAGGAACACTGTAATTCCAACAATAGAGGGGCATCACAAGTTTAAGGCATATGATCCCGAGTTTGGATTTGCTGTTGAAATTGGGGAGGGTATCCTAAGTAAGATTCCTTCCCAGAGGAAAAAGGTTAGTGAAGGCTTCTTAGAGGCGGTAGTCAATAACAAAGGTCCAAAACAGGGATGGCTTTTCAGATTTGAGCACGTAAAGCCAGATGGTCAAATAATCAAAATAGGGCCAGGGGAAGTCGTCGAGGTTTCTCTAAATCCCCTGAGGCTCAAGGTGAGGAGAAACCTAAAGCCCGGTAAATTCTATGACGGCCTGGACTTACCAATAGAAGCTGGAGACTACGCAATAACTGAGATTGAGGAAGGAAAATGGTGGTTTAAGCACAGCTATTATGACAGAGATGGCAACCTAAAGGGAGAATACTACAACATCTGCACCCCGGTTGAGATATACCCGGACAAAGCAAGGTACGTTGACTTAGAAGTTGATATCGTGAAGTGGCCTGACGGAAAGAAAGAGATTATAGACAAAGAAGAACTTAAGAGACACTACGAGGATGGCGTTATAAGTGAGAAGCTGTACAAGGCTATAGTAAGACTGACTCAGGAGCTCTTTGAAAAGATTTAGTTTTTTCCACATCTTCTATTCCTTTATCCGTTATTTTGAAATAAACGATGCCCCCTTCCGGCCTGAACCTGTGTCTTTCTAAAACTGCAATTCTGAAGCCGTCCCTTAGCTTTTCCAATCGGAGGATGTCCTTGCACTTGTATCCTAAGGTGTGCTCTGCTATCGGCTTTAGAGTGTTATGCTTTGAGTCAAGGTAAACCTGATTTACAACAATAACTCCCAGGTTGTATTTTCTTGCAAGCCACAGCAGAATCTGAAGCTGCTTTCCTAAGTCAGTAGTTAGTGCACTTTTGTTTTCCTCTATCCTGTAGTGGTTGGTTATTGAATCAACAACAATCAGAGAAAATTTTTCATTTACGATCTTTTTGAGACCTGAAATAGTTCTCTTTTGCTCTTTGAAGTCAAAAGGCTCAAACACGAGAAACTTCTGGAGCACTCTCTCCTCATCCAGCCCCCTTGCCTTGGCCATTGCGGCTAATCTCTCGGGAGAAAATCCTCCCTCAGTATCTATATAACCCACTTTTCCTTCATTTAAAATACCCACCTGCATTGCTAGGGTGGTCTTTCCAGTAGCAAAAGCGCCGTATATCTGGGTTAATGTCCCCCTGCCTATTCCGCCGCCCAAGAGCTCGTCTAAGCTTTTACTGCCGGTGGTTAGCATTAGACACACCGCTATACCTCAAGAGGCTTTCCAACTTCCGGGACTTTTATCAGAACCCATATTCTTCTCTCTCTAAGCTCTTTAATGAACTCTTCGACATCTCCCTCACTGTAAACGCCGTAGTGCATTGGTACTACTATTTTTGGCCGGATCACTTCAATTATGTTTGCTGCTTCCCTCGGGTTCGCAGTTGACCTTCCGCTTATTGGCACGAAAAGGATGTCTATTGCTCCCCTGAAGTTCTTGAAGACTGGACTGTAGTATGTATCCCCGGGATGGAAGAGTGTCTTTTGCCCGTTGGATATGATGTATCCCACTGGGTACTGGCTTGAAGGGTGCTCCACAAATACTGCCTTTACTTTAACCCCGTTCTTGAGCTCTATTTCCTGTCCCCCTTCGATCTCCATTACTTTGGTTATCCCATCACTTATTGCCATTAGGTACACGGGTTTTGGCCCTATGACGGTTGCATCTCTAAGTCTCGCCAGAAGGGGTGTTTTGCCGTAGTGGTCTATGTGTTCATGGGTAACCAGTATGTAATCGATGCCATCTATGGCATCATCGTTGACGTCTTCGTAGGGGTCTATCAGAATTTTCACGCCATTTATTTCAATCCAAAAACACGCATGACCATACCAGATAATCTTCATAGGCGTAGCCTCCGAGAATAATAGACTGAAACTCCACTTAAATCTTTCCCATCAAACGTTGGTTTTATAAAGGGATTATCATTATTTCGATTTGAAGGCATATGAGGGGATTAATAGTCAAAGAACCATTTGCTTCTTGGATTGTGGAAGGAAGGAAGATATGGGAAATTAGGAAGAGCTCTACCAAGATTAGGGGAGAAGTTTACATCATAAACAAGGGCTTTGCAATAGGAAAAGCTGAACTTGTGGACGTTCTGGGGCCTTTCACACCCGAGGAACTAAAAGCGCATAAAGAAAAGCATTTAGCAGAATATGAGTTCTTGAAGGAATACTCAAATGGCAAGAAGCTCTATGCGTGGGTTTTCAAAAACCCAGTAAAATTTGACAAGCCTTTGGAGGTTATAATGCCGAAAGGTGCTCAAATATGGGTTAATATCAGGGGGTTCAAGGAGTGAGGAGATACTTTTTTCTACCTCTGACCTTGCCTTTCTTGATTCTTCTGATTCTCTTGTTGCCAATCATTTTCATACTCTTTGCGAGTACCATAACGCTGGCATTTCAGAAGCTGGGGCTTCCTCTTCCAGTTGCTTTTACTCTGTTTTGGGCGTCATTAATAGGAAGCTTCATCAACATTCCGGTTAAGGAGATCAGAAGTTACGGACCGATTGTAAGGGTTGCCAAAGTGTCGTTTTTTGGCATCACGTACCCCGTTCCTTACATTGACTGGGGTGAGCAAAAAACAGTAGTCAGTGTTAATGTTGGGGGTGCTCTTGTTCCCCTAAGTGTGGTTCTCTATGAGGTATTGAGGCTCATAATTCTCGGACAAAGTGACCTTTTGATTAGGGTGGTAGTTGCTGTTCTTATCTCAGCGATAATTAGCAAAGCCTTTTCAAGACCTGTGAAAGGGCTGGGGATAGCAATCCCAACTTTTGTTCCTCCATTGGTTGCTGCCCTCCTTGCAATTACCATAGGTGCCCCGAACAGGCCTTTGGTAGCATATACCAGCGGCACACTTGGCGTTTTAATAGGGGCCGATCTGTTAAATTGGGACAAGTTTAAAGATCTTGGAGCTCCAATGGTCAGCATAGGCGGTGCTGGCACCTTCGATGGCATTTTTCTTGCCGGAGTTATTGCAGTTTTGCTGGTATGAAAAAGGTATTAAACGCTAAACCTATTTTCTCTGGGGTGATTGTGATGAAAATAGTGCTGGGAAGTGGAGCTTATCACATGGCTGAAGAAGTTAAGATGAAGGCAGGCGAATACAACAAGGAAGTTTTAGACGTTGAGATAAAGAAGTTCCCCGACGGAGAAAAGTACGTCAGAGTCCTTGGAGATGGAAAAGAAGCTGTTGTTGTTCAGTCTACTTTTAATCCTCAGGATGAGCACCTTATTGAGCTTCTCCTCCTAGGGGATGCGCTTAGAGAGAGGGGGTTTGAGCATCTTAAGGCAGTGGTACCATATCTGGCTTATTCAAGGCAGGACAGAGTTACCAAAGAAGGAGAACCGATAAGCGTTAGAGCAGTTATGAAGGCTCTGGGTCTCTATTACGATGAGCTTTACGTCTTTGACCTTCACAATCCAAAAACTCTGGAATACTTCCCGGGGAGGGCAGTTAACTTAAGCCCTGCCAGAGCCATAGCCGAGTACTTCAGGGAAAAGCTTGGTGAAGGGTTAGTTTTAGCTCCCGATAAAGGTGCATTAGCGAGGGCAAAAGCTGTTGCGGAGCTTCTCAATTTAGAGTTCAGCTACTTCGAGAAGAAGCGCATCTCTCCAACTGAAGTTCAGATGACCCCGGTGGAAGTTGATGTGAGTGGGAAAAACGTGCTCATAGTGGATGACATCATAAGTACTGGAGGCACTATGGTAAAGGCCGCTAACATACTACGGGAGATGGGCGCTGGAAAAATATTTGTTGCTGCAACCCATGGGGTCTTCGCTGAGGGAGCTATCGAGAGAGTTAGCAAAGCAGTTGATGAACTTGCCGTTACAAATACTATTCCTACTCCAGTTTCAAAAATAAGCCTTGTGGAAGATATTTTGAGGCTTTAATGTTTTTAATGCCTTCTTTTTATTTCGGTTGGGGGTTTCTCTTGAGTCATGGTATAATGCTTGGTTTTTGGTGAAGTCCAGATATGGGTTTCAACTAAGAATCGACTAAGAAATAGTTTGTTGTTTTTATCGTCTATTTTTTATCATTTAAATGTTTAAAATCCGTGATAATGAAACTCGATTTTAACAGCCTCTTTGCTAAAAATATGGGCTCTCAAGGCTTTGCAAAAATTTTTCATTGGGGGGGTTTCGCCCTATAGGGTGGAGCGCCCGAACAGGGCGCGACAAAACCCGGGCGCCAAGACGGCGGCGTCGGGGGGACAGGGTGCAAAGCACCCACAATGAACCCCGCCCTCCAGCCCGGGTCACAAAAGGTGCGCTCCCGAGGAAACCCGAAAGGGGACCCCTCGGGGGTAAGGCAGGCCCAACACCCCGACCAAACCCCGGATGGGTTTTATGGTACTTCCCCTTGAGGGAAGTCCCACCGGCCGTACTCCTAATAGCAATTCCGGTTGATCCTGCCGGAGGCCACTGCTATCGGGGTCCGACTAAGCCATGCGAGTCAAGGGGGTGTCCCTCTGGGACACCACCGGCGGACGGCTCAGTAACACGTCGGTAACCTACCCTCGGGAGGGGGATAACCCCGGGAAACTGGGGCTAATCCCCCATAGGCCTGAGGTACTGGAAGGTCCTCAGGCCGAAAGGGGCTCTGCCCGCCCGAGGATGGGCCGGCGGCCGATTAGGTAGTTGGTGGGGTAACGGCCCACCAAGCCGAAGATCGGTACGGGCTGTGAGAGCAGGAGCCCGGAGATGGACACTGAGACACGGGTCCAGGCCCTACGGGGCGCAGCAGGCGCGAAACCTCCGCAATGCGGGAAACCGCGACGGGGGGACCCCGAGTGCCGTGGCATCGCCACGGCTTTTCCGGAGTGTAAAAAGCTCCGGGAATAAGGGCTGGGCAAGGCCGGTGGCAGCCGCCGCGGTAATACCGGCGGCCCGAGTGGTGGCCGCTATTATTGGGCCTAAAGCGTCCGTAGCCGGGCCCGTAAGTCCCTGGCGAAATCCCACGGCTCAACCGTGGGGCTTGCTGGGGATACTGCGGGCCTTGGGACCGGGAGAGGCGGGGGGTACCCCTGGGGTAGGGGTGAAATCCTATAATCCCAGGGGGACCGCCAGTGGCGAAGGCGCCCCGCTGGAACGGGTCCGACGGTGAGGGACGAAGGCCAGGGGAGCAAACCGGATTAGATACCCGGGTAGTCCTGGCTGTAAAGGATGCGGGCTAGGTGTCGGGTGAGCTTCGGGCTCGCCCGGTGCCGTAGGGAAGCCGTTAAGCCCGCCGCCTGGGGAGTACGGCCGCAAGGCTGAAACTTAAAGGAATTGGCGGGGGAGCACTACAAGGGGTGGAGCGTGCGGTTTAATTGGATTCAACGCCGGGAACCTCACCGGGGGCGACGGCAGGATGAAGGCCAGGCTGAAGGTCTTGCCGGACACGCCGAGAGGAGGTGCATGGCCGCCGTCAGCTCGTACCGTGAGGCGTCCACTTAAGTGTGGTAACGAGCGAGACCCGCGCCCCCAGTTGCCAGCCCTTCCCGCTGGGAAGGGGGCACTCTGGGGGGACTGCCGGCGATAAGCCGGAGGAAGGAGCGGGCGACGGTAGGTCAGTATGCCCCGAAACCCCCGGGCTACACGCGCGCTACAATGGGCGGGACAATGGGATCCGACCCCGAAAGGGGAAGGGAATCCCCTAAACCCGCCCCCAGTTCGGATCGCGGGCTGCAACTCGCCCGCGTGAAGCTGGAATCCCTAGTACCCGCGTGTCATCATCGCGCGGCGAATACGTCCCTGCTCCTTGCACACACCGCCCGTCACTCCACCCGAGCGGGGTCTGGATGAGGCTCCGTCCTCTGGGCGGGGTCGAGTCCAGGCTCCGTGAGGGGGGAGAAGTCGTAACAAGGTAGCCGTAGGGGAACCTACGGCTCGATCACCTCCTATCGCCGGAAACCCATCCGGGGGGCTTAAGGGGTGTTGGGCCTGCCATTTCGTGGGCCGGTAGCTCAGCCTGGGAGAGCGCCGGCTTTGCAAGCCGGAGGCCCCGGGTTCAAATCCCGGCCGGTCCACCACGAACAGGTGCACATCCCGAGCAACGCTCGGGGTGGAAGGGTCCTAGGCCCCGAACAGGGGTCACGATGAGGACCGTGCATAGGTGGATTTGGCCCAAAAAATGTCCAGCCCCCAAGTAGGGGGTAAGAAACCTAAGCCGCCTGGTGGATGGCTCGGCTCGGGGCGCCGACGAAGGGCGTGGCAAGCTGCGATAAGCCCCGGTGAGGCGCAGGCAGCCGTCGAGCCGGGGATTCCCGAATGGGACTTCCCGCGGCTTTGCCGCACTCCCACCAGGGAGGGGGAACGCGGGGAATTGAAACATCTTAGTACCCGCAGGAAAAGAAAGCAAAAGCGATGCCGTGAGTAGGGGCGACCGAAAACGGCACAGGGCAAACTGAACCCTGAGTGGAAACACTCAGGGGATGTGGTGTTGTAGGGCCCTGCGCTGGAGCCTCTCGGGTGAAGCCGAAGTCCGCTGGAACGCGGCGCCGAAGAGGGTGATAGCCCCGTAGGCGTAAGCCCGAAGGCTCCTGCAGGGTTCCTGAGTACCGTCGGTCGGATATCCGGCGGGAAGCTGGGAGGCATCGGCTCCCAACCCTAAATACGTCCCGAGACCGATAGCGAACTAGTACCGTGAGGGAAAGCTGAAAAGCACCCCGGGAGGGGGGTGAAAAGAGCCTGAAACCAGGCGGCGATAGTTGGGTGCGGCCCGAAAGGAATGAGTCTTCCCGAAGGAAATCCCGGCGACGGGAGAGTACGAGGGAAGAGGACCGGGGTTGCACCGTCCGTCTTGAAACACGGGGCAGGGAGTTCACGGCCGTGGCGAGGTTAAGGGGAGAAATCCCCGGAGCCGTAGGGAAACCGACAGGTCCGCAGGCGCTTCGCCGAGGGACGGGGTGTGAAAGCGCCCGGAGTCACGGCCGTGAGACCCGAAACCGGTCGATCTAGCCCGGGGCAGGGTGAAGTCCCTCAACAGAGGGATGGAGGCCCGCTAGGGGTGCTGACGTGCAATTCGCTCCCGTGACCCCGGGCTAGGGGTGAAAGGCCAATCGAGGCCGGAGATAGCTGGTTCCCGCCGAATTATCCCGCAGGATAGCCTCCCCGGAGGTAGGTAGTGGGGTAGAGCACTGATTGGGTGTGCAGGGGGCGAAAGCCTCCGGCACCCTGTCAAACTCCGAACCCACTACCGCCGTAGATGGGGGGAGTAGGGTGGCGGTGTAAGCCGTCCACCGAGAGGGGAACAACCCAGACCGGGGTTAAGGCCCCAAAGTGCCGGCTAAGTATTACTCCAAAGGGTGTCCCTGGCCTTAGACAGCGGGGAGGTAGGCTTAGAAGCAGCCATCCTTTAAAGAGTGCGTAACAGCTCACCCGTCGAGGTCAGGGGCCCCGAAAATGGACGGGGTTCAAGCCGGCCGCCGAGACCCCGGCGCACGGACCGATTGGTCCGTGATCGGGTAGGCGGGCGTCCCGGTGGGGTAGAAGCTGGGCCGTAAGGTCCAGTGGACCCGTCGGGATTGCGGATCCTGCCGGGAGTAGCAGCATAGCCGGGTGAGAATCCCGGCCGCCGTAGGGGCCAGGGTTCCACGGCAATGTTCGTCAGCCGTGGGTTAGTCGGTCCTAAGCCAGCCCGTAACTCGGTGCTGGCGAAAGGGAAACGGGTTTATATTCCCGTACCGCGGTGGTAGGTGCGGCAACGCAAGCCCAGAGGGTGACGCCTCGGGGTAGGCGGACCGGCCCACAAGGCCGGCTAAGCGTATAAGCCCGGGGAGTGCCGTAATGGCGAGAACCGGGTGAAAGCGCGAATGGCCTCCCGTAAGGGGGGTTCCGCCGATCCCTGGGGCCCGTGAAAAGCCCTCTGGGAACGATCCACCGCGACCGTACCGAGAACCGACACTGGTGCCCCTGGGTGAGAAGCCTAAGGCGTGTCGGGGGAAACCCAGCCGAGGGAACTCGGCAAATTGGCCCCGTAACTTCGGGAGAAGGGGTGCCTGCGGTTGTGTAAACCGCAGGTCGCAGTGACTAGGGGGGCCCGACTGTTTAATAAAAACACAGGTCCCAGCTAGCCCGAAAGGGTTTGTACTGGGGCCGACGCCTGCCCAGTGCCGGTACGTGAAGCCCGGGTCCAACCGGGTGAAGCGCCGGTAAACGGCGGGGGTAACTATAACCCTCTTAAGGTAGCGAAATTCCTTGTCGGTTAAATGCCGACCTGCATGAATGGCGTAACGAGGTCCCCACTGTCCCCGGCTGGGGCCCGGCGAAACCACTGCCTGGCGCATATGCCAGGGACCCCCGGTGGGAAGCGAAGACCCCATGGAGCTTTACTGCAGCCTGCCGTTGCCATACGGCGGAGGGTGCGCAGCGTAGGCGGGAGGCGTCGAAGCCCGGTCTCCGGGCCGGGTGGAGCCGTCCATGAGACACCGCCCACCCTTTGCCGTATGGCTAACCCGCGGAAGCGGGGACAGCGGTAGGTGGGCAGTTTGGCTGGGGCGGCACACCCCCGAAAAGGTATCGGGGGTGCCCTAAGGTCGGCTCAGGCGGGTCAGGAATCCGCCGTAGAGTGCAAGGGCAAAAGCCGGCCTGACTGGACCCGTAACAGAGGCGGGTCCAGCCGCGAAAGCGTGGCCTAGCGAACCCCTGTGCCTCCCCGGTGGGGGCCAGGGATGACAGAAAAGCTACCCTGGGGATAACAGAGTCGTCTCGGGCGAGAGCCCATATCGACCCCGAGGCTTGCTACCTCGCTGTCGGCTCTTCCCATCCTGGCCCTGCAGCAGGGGCCAAGGGTGGGGGTGTTCACCCATTAAAGGGGAACGTGAGCTGGGTTTAGACCGTCGTGAGACAGGTCGGATGCTATCTACCGGGGGTGCTGGCCGCCTGAGGGGAAGGCGCCCTTAGTACGAGAGGAACAGGGTGCCGCGGCCTCTGGTCTACCGGTTGTCCTACAGGGCATAGCCGGGCAGCTACGCCGTATCCGATAAGGCCTGAAGGCATCTAAGGCCGAAGCGGTCCCCGAAAATAGGCGGCCACTCCCTGGCGCAAGGGGTCGGGTGACCGGCCCGTTGCCAGGGACGAGGGCACCCGTAGAAGACGGGTTTGATGGAGCGGGGATGTAAGCGGGAAGGGAAACCGACCCGTTTAGTCTGCCGCTCCCAATAGCCCGAGGTTCTTACCCCCGAAAGGGGGCTGGGCATTTGATAGGCCAAATCCACCTATGCACGGTCCTCAAGATAATCCTTCTCTGTTTTCTGAAATATCGATAAATTCAAAAACTGTGTTCTCGAGTCCTTTCTGGTGGTAAAATTGAAATTGTTAGTGCTTGATTTAGATGGTACTCTATGGGATCATGAGGATGCTTCACAGCTCGTTCCACCTTATAAGTTCCAAGGGGATATGCTAATTGATGCCTATAAGAAGGAGCTCCATCTGTTTCCAGGCGTTAGGGATTTCCTTGAATGGGCCAGCGAACACTTTATCCTTACGATAGCCAGCTGGAACTTGGAAGAGAGAGTTAGACCAATTCTTGAAGGCTTTGGTCTCTGGGATTACTTCATGTTTCCAAAAATTGAAGGGCATCCCAACAAAGCTGATATGATAAAGCGAACCGTGGAAGAACTAACCTCAATAGGTTACAGTCTTGAAGAAATAATCTACGTGGACGATAGAGCTATACATATCGATGATATTAGGACTATCTTTCCCGATATTAAGTTCATCCAGATGTGGGTCGATGCAAAGTCATTTGAAGAATTAAGAGAACTTCTTGAGCGAGGTGATTGAAGTGGAACTCCTCGTGATTAAAGACAGACGTATAGACTATGATGGTTCGGCAATAAGAAGTCACTGGGCTTACAGAAACTTTGGGATTTTGGGGAATTCTCTTGTGGTCTTTAGGGGAAAATGTGATGTAAAAGTTGAGGAAATGATTGATATTGAAGACCTCAGGCAGAAGAAGGAAATTAAAAGCGATGACATGGTTCACTATATAACAGAAATCTTTGATTTTCCCAATGTCCTCCTGGCTTCTGCTCTTCAAAAGCTCTTCATAGCAAAGCTTTGCGAGCTGCTGGGGGAATATGGCATAAAAACCTCCCGGAAAGGGGATGACATCTACGTTGATGGCAGGAAGCTTAGCATTTCAATAGCTACTGTTTCACCGGTTAGCATAAAGATACACATCGGGATAAACGTTGAGGCAAAGGGAATTCCAGAGGGCGTTAATGCAATCGGGCTTGAAGAGCTTGGAATTCTTGATATTCAGGAGTTTATGGAAAAGAGCGGAAAGGCCCTGGTTGAAGAGTTCGTTAAAGTGAAAAAAGACAGCCTCAAAGTAAGATGGGCCGAATAGTTAAACTAGCGGATAGAGAAAAGTGGCCACGAGGGGGACGGCTAGGTTATCGTCTAGAAACCTTTGATACTCTGCCAGTGTTAGTATTCCGCTCCATACTATTTTTATTGCGTATGAGCTTTCCGGGAGAACTGCAAACGCTATTAAAAGAGCTGTTATGAAGTATCCCAAGCTGCCGCTCCAGTGTTTTTTGAGTTTCACATTGTGCCCGTTTCTTTTGAAATAATAAAATCTCAGAATACCGGTAATACCATCACTTATAGCCATAACAAGCAACACCGCTGTTGCGTACTCTCTTGGAAGAAAAGCAACCACAAAAGAAGCAGAAAAGGCAAAGAACACCTCGCCGTAGTTCTTATCCAGCTGATACCAAGAAAGCTTTTCCTTCTTTAGATGAAATATTAACTGAACCACTGCAAAGGCAAAAGCTGCAGGGGCAAAGACCTCTTTTGGAATTTTTTCAAAATAGTAGAGTACTGCCGCAGGCGTAATGCTGAAGTGGATTATCTTTCTATTGATCCAAGCATATTCCCCTCCAAGCTTTTTTGTGAGTCTTATCGCGAGGATAATAATGCTTGCTGCAATGCCTGCGATACTGTTAGGATAAGCTGTGGGGTGTCAGGTTTAAGTTACTGGCAATACTTCAGAAAAAGAAGGGGGAACATGAA